>NZ_JBUDSQ010000009.1:0-69634 GCF_054921335.1 Desulfoplanes sp.
CGTCGGCGCTCCCAGGCTTTGCAAATACGAAGAATTAGGATTTACTGTGTACTAGAACAAAGGAGCTGCTTTTTTCTCCATGATCGTCCCCAGATTCCGCCCGTGAGAATAGTTTTCCATGACGAACCGCACGGTTTTCGCCAGGATCTGGAGCGCCTCTTCCCGGGAAAAGACGCCGGACATTTCCTGCCCCAGCCGGGGACGCCTCCCCAGTTTTCCCCCGACAACAATACGAAAACCGCTGGACACGGATACAAGGGCGGACTGATCGCAGACGCGCAGGCACCTGCCGCAGCCAAGGCACAGGCCCCCGGTTATGCGGACCACGTCCCCGTCAGGGGAAATGGCCTGATCCGGACACGCCCGGACACATTTGCCGCACCCGATGCATAACTCCGGCTGAACCGAAGGGTACTCGGCCGCAATGAATCCGATATCCACGATATGGGGCCTGGAGCAACCGTTGGCGCAGGCTGCGATGCTTGCCCTGAACCGGTGGTGGTGGCCGATTTTACCTTTGACATTGTTGTGCAAAAATTCCGGCCAGCCGGAGATTTCGATGGTCCGGGTCACTTCTTGGGCGAATCCGAGGGAAAACTCCAGGCCGTTTGGGCAGCCGTCGGGTTGGGTGCCGCGGCAGGCAATGACGTCGTGGGTGAGTTGGGGCATGAGGGGTACCAGGGGTTGGGGGTGACTGTATTGACCTGATTGACCGGATTGACCTTGTTGACGGTGGATCGTGGGTTGATGCAAGGGGAGGTCGTGGTACGACACCTTCATTTTGGCAGGAGAAGATGTTTCATGGGCGAGCTGTTCGACAAACATGGCGGGTTCCGCAGGCTGCATTCTTTCACGCTGGCGACGATCATTCAGATCGAGACACTGCGGTTCTGCCGACGGTTTCTTACCTACGACGGGCGGCAGGCCGCAACCAAGATTTATGATCCCTAGGGACATCTCTACGACCAGATGACCCAGGCCGCCCGGAGTGGGCGGCAGAACATCATCGAGGGGTCCGAACGTGCGGCAACCTCCAAAGACACCGAGATGAAACTCACCGATGTGGCCCGGGCAAGTCTCGGGGAACTCCGGGGTGACTTCGGGATCATGATCCTCGAACGGAACCAGCTCCCCTGGTCGGTGCGTTCGCCCGAAGCAAAGGCCGTCAGCAGTGTTTCCCTTGACCAACCATGCTTCAAGGACGATATGGTCCGCGAATCGGCCAGGCATGCCCTGAAGCAGCGGTGCAAATACGCCCGATGGCTCGATGCCGATGACCTGGTGATCCCGGCCAATGCCATGCTCATCATAATCGGCAGGGCCATGAAAATGCTCAAACGCCAGATTGAAACCCAGGGCAAAACCTTCGAGCAAACCGGCGGGTTCCAGGAACGGCTGACAGCCAACCGCCTGGAAGCACGTGACAAGGACATGCCGCCTTCGCCGGCTTGCCCGCTGTGCGGCAACCCCATGCGCCGAAGAACCTCAGCGAGAGGGCCCTTCTGGGGGTGTTCGGCCCACCCCGACTGCAAGGGAATCCGGCCGATCGAGGAGAAATGACCGAATTGACCTGATTGACGACAAGCCCTCCGCCGTCAATCCGGTCAACAAGGTCAACCAGGTCACCCCACAAAGCCGTCAATCAGGTCAATCCGGTCATCCCCCCGCCTTCATCGACAACGCAATCCTCTTCCGGGCGACATCCACTTCCAGCACCACTACTTCCACCTGCTGCCCCACTTTTACAATGTCGGCCGGGTCCTTCACGTACGTATCAGCCAGTTGGCTGATATGCACAAGGCCGTCCTGGTGCACGCCCACGTCCACGAATGCGCCGAACCTGGTCACGTTGGTGACGATGCCCGGCAGACGCATACCCGGTTCCAGATCCTTGATGGCGGCCACATTGTCGGCAAAGGCAAAGGGCTTGAACGCCGACCGGGGGTCACGGCCGGGCTTTTTGAGTTCCTGCATGATATCCCGCAGGGTGGGCAACCCCACCTTATCGGTGACATAGTTCTCAATCAGGATCTTCTCCTGCAATTCCCCGGAGCCCATGAGATCCACAACACTGCAGCCAAGATCACCGGCCATTTTTTCAACGACGGCATAGCTCTCCGGATGCACGGCCGAACCGTCCAGGGGGTGTTTGCCCCCACGGATGCGTAGAAACCCGGCAGCCTGCTCAAAGGCCTTGGGGCCGAGACGCTTGACCTTCAAGAGCTGTTTTCTGGTCGTGAAGGGGCCGTGCTCATCCCGGTAGGCCAGGATGTTTGCCGCCAAAGTGGGTCCCAGACCGGACACAAAGGCCAGAAGCTCTCTACTGGCGGTGTTCACCTCCACGCCGACCTGGTTGACACAGGAAACCACCACCGCTTCCAGGCTTTTTTTCAGCTCTGTCTGATCCACGTCATGCTGGTACTGGCCGACACCTATGGCCTTGGGATCGATCTTGACCAGCTCGGCCAGGGGATCCATGAGTCTTCGCGCGATGGACACGGCTCCCCGGACGGTGACGTCATGATCAGGGAACTCCTCACGGGCCACCTCCGAGGCCGAATAGACCGAGGCCCCGGACTCGTTCACCATGACCACGTCCACATCCGATCCCAGATCCAGGGAACGGACAAAGGACTCGGTTTCCCGTCCGGCCGTGCCGTTACCGATGGCCACGGCCTGAATCCGGTACGTAGCACACAGGGTGGTCACCCGCTCGGCAGCCTGGGTCCGCTGCTTTTCCCCAAGGGTCGGAAAGATGGTTCCGTAATGGACAAGACCGCCCTGTTCGTCCAGGCAGACCAGCTTGGCCCCGGTCCTGAATCCGGGATCGAGCCCCATGACCCTTTTTGCCCCAAGGGGAGCGGCCATGAGGAGTTCCCGCAGATTTTCCGCAAACACCCGGATGGCTTCCTGGTCCGCCCGTTGCTTGAGCTCACCGCGCAGTTCCGTTTCCATGGACGGGGCCAGCAGCCGCTTGTAGGCATCGCGTGCAGCCTGTTCCATCTGTCTGCCTGACGGGGTGTTGTTCTTCACCGCATGCGGGATGACGAGTCCCAGGCCCCGGGCCTCCTCAGGCAGTACATGGAGGCCCAGAACCCCCTCGCGCTCCCCCCGGAACATGGCCAGGATCCGATGGCTCGGTGCTCGAGACGCCTGTTCCGACCATTCGAAATAATCCTTGAACTTGATCCCGTCCTCTTCCCTGCCCTTCTTCACCCTGGCGGCGATACCTGCCTGCCGGGCAAACAAGGTCCGCAAGCCCTTGCGGAGGCCCCCATCCTCGCTCACAACCTCGGCCAGAATATGCCGGGCTCCTTCAAGGGCCTGGGCGGTATCGGCAACGCCCTTGTCCCTGTCCACATAGGGTCTTGCCCAATCCTCCACATTTCCGGGTCGCTGGCCTGCCAGCATATCGGCCAGGGGACCCAACCCTTTTTCCCGGGCCATGGTGGCCTTGGTCCGCCTTTTGGGACGGTACGGCAGATAGAGGTCCTCGAGCACGGTCAGATTCGCCGCCGCCAGGATCGATCTTTTGAGCCCACCAGTCAGCAGCTCCCGCTCCTCGAGGGAAGAAAGGATCGCCTCGCGTCGCTGATCCAGCTGGACCAACCGGGCCAGACCATCCCTGATCGCGGCAATGGCCACCTCATCCAGCGATCCGGTCCTTTCCTTGCGGTACCGGGCAATGAACGGAACGGTTGCCCCCCCGTCCAACAGCCCGGCAACCGTTTCCACCCGTTCCGCACCAAGCCCCATCTCCCGGGCCAGCCTCGAATATCTTTCTTCCACATGCACCTTCCCGTATCAGATTGCACCCAACATGGTTTTCTCCGCGCTCCTGCGTCTTTGCGCAAAAAAAAATAAAAAACAGCCCCCCATCAACCAGAATCAATCCTGATAATGCATTGACACCTCCCCCGCAAACCCATATTGGTCCAACCAATGAGAGAAAAAAAGACGATGCCCCAGCCGGAACCGGCGGACAATGGGCCCAAGAAGTTGTACACCGAGATTGTCGACCGGATCAGGACCATGATCACGGAGGACGAACTCGGGCCGGGAGACCGGTTGCCCGCGGAACGGAAACTGGCCCACAGCTTCGGTGTCTCACGCAATTCCGTGCGGGAGGCCATCAAGCAGCTTGAAGAGGGCGGGATTCTGGAAAGCAGGATCGGGGCCGGGACCTATGTGGCGGCCCATGACAAGGCGACCCTGGTCCGGGCCTTGGCCAGGGAACTGGAGCGGGGCAAAATCAGGATCAGGGAAATCTTTGAGATCAGGACCATACTCGAACCCCAGATTGCGGGATTGGCTGCAGCCAAAATCACCGGCCCCTGCCTCAAAAAACTGCAAAAAATCGTTGACAAACAGCAAAATGCCATCGGCGATACCAAAAAATTCACCATATTGGACACCCGCTTCCATACCCTGCTGGTGCAGGCTGCAGATAACCATGTCCTGGAACAGGTCATGGTCACCCTGCGCAGCATCCTCGGGGAGAGCCGATCAGCCCCCCTCATGACCACGGCCAGGCAGACAATTTCCATCAGGGGGCACCGAGCCATCATCACGGCCCTTGAGAACCGGGACGGACACGGCGCGATCACGGCCATGCTCGAACACATCCGCGACATCGAAAAACCCGATCGGCCTTCCACTACACCATAACCCACTCACCGGAAGTCCTGGCGGAGACATCGTTCATATTCCCCGCCATTACCGGAGAATTTCTCGGACACCTTCCGTTTGCCACCTTCAACACCAAGGAACTCCCATGTTCACAGCCCTTGTTATGTATCTGCTCACCGGTGCCTTTGCCGGATTTCTGGCCGGTCTCCTGGGGATCGGCGGCGGCCTGGTCATCGTACCCATGCTCACCTTCATGTTCACCAGCCAGGGACTCCCCCACGAGCATATCCTGCACCTGGCCCTGGGAACCTCGCTGACGAGCATCCTGTTCACGTCCCTGTCCAGCCTGCACGCCCACAACAAACGGGGAGCCGTGGTATGGTCTGTGGTCCTGCGGATCACTCCCGGGATTATCGCGGGTACGCTGTTCGGCACCTGGATAGCTGCCCAGCTTTCGACCGGTTTTTTGAAAATCTTCTTCTCATGTTTTCTCTATTATGTCGGGTTCCAGATGCTCCTGGGCATCCGCCCCCAACCCAAACGGGGGCTTCCGGGTACAACCGGCATAACCACTGCGGGGGGGATCATCGGTATTTTTTCCAGCCTTGTGGGCATCGGTGGGGGAACCCTTTCCGTGCCCTTTCTGACCTGGTGCAACACCCCCATGCACAAGGCCATCGGCACATCTGCGGCCATCGGTTTCCCCATCGCTCTGGCCGGGGCGACCGGATACATGATCAACGGACTCATGGCCGAGGGGCTGCCTGCCGACTGTTTCGGTTTCATCCATCTGACCGCCCTGGGAACCATTGTCCTGGCCAGCGTGGCCATGGCCCCGCTCGGGGCGAAGACGGCCCACAGTCTGCCCGTCTCCAAGCTTAAAAAATGCTTTGCCGTGCTCCTCTTCGTCCTGGCCACGAGGATGGTCTGGAGTCTGTTCTAGGAGGACGGGTAGACCCGGTCTTGTTAGACTCCGGGGCAGTCCTCAAAAAAACGGGACACCACCCGGACATGCCCCTTTTCCTGCTCCGCAAGCAGTCGGAAAAAGGACGCGGCCTGGGGATCGCCGGCCATACGGGTCAGATGTCTGTACAGATCATAGGCCGTGTTTTCGATGACCAGGGCGGCCTCGGCAAAATCCAGGCAGGCCAAACCGCCCGCCTGGTCGAGCCGCGTTGCCCACTGGTCAAAGGTCTCTCCTCCCTCGAGGACGTCCCCTCCCAGAGAAGCGAACAGATCCTCGAAAGATCCGGACGGCTTTGGGCGGATGTGTCGTTCCCAATAGACGTACAATGCTTGGGCATGTTTTTTTTCCAGATCGACGAGCCGTTCCAGCCGGGAAATGAACCGGGCCACGGGAAAACGTTCCCGGAATAGGGAATAGAATCTGAAGGCCCCCTTTTCCATGTCCATGGCCCGGACAACGATCGTGTCCAAGGATGCATCCATATCCACGGCATCCAGTCGAGGAAGACCGACCAACCCCGTTCCCCCATACCCGCCAAATCCACCCACCAGATTGTAGATTCCCTTGAAACCGATACCGGTGCCGCGGAGCAGATTGGCCGCGGCCTTGGACCGGGCTCCGCTGCGACAATACAATAAGAAATCCTGATCGACACCGAATTCATCCAGCCGTTCCTCTATCTCCCCCAGAGGGATCAACACCGCGCCAGGAATATGACCGGCCTGATACTCTCCCGGTTGCCGGACATCCACGATTTCATATTCCCCTTCCCTGCGGGCCCCTATCAACCCTTCCAATTCTTCAGGAAAAATGTCCTTGACCACAATCTGCTCATTCTCATCGCCCATATGCCCTCCTGCAGTGCGATTATCAGGGGCAATGCCCAATACGACAAAAGGGTCAAGAGCCGACAAGGCTTTTGACCCTTTTGTGTTCCAAAGATGTAAGGCGTCCCTACTCCTTGGAGATGGCCTCCACCGGACAACTGTCTATGGCTTCTTCTACGCATTCCAAAGAGGAATCAGGATCAATGACCACAGCCTTTTCCCCTTCATCATCCATTTTGAAAACCTCCGGGCACAGCTCCACACAGGTTTCACATCCCAGACATTCATCTACATCAATAACGATCGCCATAATAGTACCTCCGTATGTGATTGGATTCATCTTCCCCATATAATGTTCAACCGGGTTTGGCAATTGTTCGTAAAAATTTTCTTTGCACCTGTCGGTGGGGCCGACGGGTTGGCTGGAATCCACAGGGGCCCCACCCAACCCCCTTTTTTGTCTTGATTTTTCCATCAAGCATAGATTATCCAAACGGTTCCGTCACATGTTTTCAACCCAAGGAGTCCCAGCATGGCATCCGTTGTCGAGATCAAGGATACAAACACCCTCTTTCGGGTCAGCAAAAATCCCAATGGAACCATCCTGGTCGACTGTCAGGGAGAGATCACCTGTATAGAAACCTTTCCCGACGGGAGTGCCCTGGCCACTTTCTGTCAAGAGCACCGTATCGATCTGAATGCGTTCTTTACCCAACTGGCGACGTGGGACAGGTCCGTTGCCGCCCAGTTCGCCAAGGGGATCTACAGATAGGCCCCCTTGCCAACTCCCGCGCATTGATTATTTTTAGACTATGACGAGGGTACACGTGCCTCCGGACCGAAGGAAAAACGAACACCAAAAAGTTGAAAGAGTCCGCAGGTCGGGCTGACACGTAGACAAAAGATTGTTTCTCCCCACCGGATCACGGTACCCTGGTCATTCCAGACAGGTTCTCCCCCATCCTCCAACTCGGGGAATGGAGTGGGCTCCCTATAAAAAAGGCTGATCCATACACGGACCAGCCTTTTCTCATTTTTGGAATATCCAATCATGGGAGCATGGAATATTCACTCCAGCTCCCACTGCATATCCTGGGCAACGGCAAAACAATCGATCGGACTCCCCTGGTCCGCAAGGATCTGCCGGCATTCCCGGACAATCGTCTCTATCTCATCATCCATCCTGTCCTGATTGTGGTGGAAAAGGCCCAACCGATCCACGCCCGCGTCCATTGCCAGCCGGACCGCGTCCACATACCTGGAATGCCCCCAGGTCCTGGTCTGCTCATAATCTTTTTCGGTGTATTCACCATCATGCACAAGGAGATCCGCTCCCCGACAGAACTCCACGAAGGCCGCATAAGAGGAACCGTTCGCATAGGTCTCATCCAGTTCGTTGTCCGTGAGAAAGACAAAAGAGCGTCCCTGCTCGGTGATCCTGAACCCCAGTCCCTGGTTCGGGTGGTTCAGGGGGATGGTCGAGATGTGGAGTTCGCCAAGATCGAGTTCCGGGGTATGGCACGCTACCGTTGAAATCTGGGCGCTGATATCCCGCGCCGGAACGGGGAAATGGGGTGGGGCCATGACATGGAAGAGTTTTTCCTGAACGTCCCCCTGTACCTTGGGCCATCCATACAGGGTCATTCTGGTCGATGCCCTGTACAATGGTCTGAAAAAGGGAAACCCGAGCACGTGGTCCCAGTGGAAATGGGTCATGACCAGGGCGAGTTCCTGTCGCCCTTCCTCCATGATCCGCATACCCAAGCGCCGCATTCCCGTCCCACAATCGATGATCAGGCATACTCCCCTGCGGTCCCTGACCTCGATACACGGGGAATCTCCCCCGAATTTTTGATAATTTTTTCCGGAAACCGGAATGGACCCCCTGGCTCCCCAACATCGGATCAGCATGCAGACCTCGTTTCCCTGTGATCGTTGCCTGCCTCAGCAGGTATCCTACCTTCTAGCATGACATGAGTGCATACCTGTTTTTTCCGCTGCTATCCAGTCCATTTTTGCCCTTTTTTGCATACCGGAAGGACCCGTTTCTCCAGGTCGTCTCTCAAGGGGGTCCGGCACTCAATGGAACCTGACCCAAGAGGCACCGGACAACGTGCAACATCTCGACAACGCCGCCGCCAGAGAAGATTGCGGTCTTTGTGGGGGCAGGCAAAGATCCATGACCGCCCCGCCGGAAAACAGCGGTAGCAGCCTGGATTGATGATCGACCACGGTCTCAAGATCCAATCCGTGGTCCTTGGGCAGTCCCATCCCATTGGTATAGTGGGGATACCCACTGTTCGAAAAAGCGATTCCCGAATACAAATCCCTGTCGATTGCCGCCAGCCGGGTACTGGGTTTTTCGTCCAGGACACCGGCCAGCGTATAGGTATTTCCTGTCTCTGCGGTGAACCCCGCAACGATACGGCCAAGACGCTCAAGCACCTTGGTCATGAGAACGGTCCCCTCTGGGGACGCTATTCCCCTAGACAGTAGATTCAAACAGGCCTCGTGTCCGCCGACCACGGACATTGTGCTGCAATGATTCCCAAAGCCATGCTCCAGATAGTATCCGGAATAGGGGTACATGTTTCTGGCCATATAGTTGGAAAGAATTTTGCGTTTGAACTCCAAGGCCTGTTTGGCATATTCGGCATATTCTTCGATCAGGTTCAAAAAATCCGTTTCGCCCCCGGCAAGAAAGGCGAGCTTGGGGAGGTTCAGGGATACAACTCCCACAGAACCGGTCCTTTCCCCCGCGCCATAAGGAATCCCGCACAGCCGTCCGTCGGAAGGGCCCTGCGTTGGGACCCTTGTTCCGGTCAGACGGAGGTGAACGCACCGTCCATTGCGTATGAGCCGTTCGATCCCCTCCCCCTGCACACTCTCCCACTGGAACCCCGGACCAATGTCAAAAAAAATGGCCGGCGACCGGTATGCCTGGCCCAGATGGTCCCCCGCAAGAAGCACATCGGTCAGGGCCCGCGTGATCATCGCGGCCTCTTGAACATATTCGGCATAGGTCCCGGCGTGGGGAGCACGGGAAAAACGGACCGGAGTTTTTTGCAACCATCCCGGCATCTCTCCATCGAACCCAAGGGCACAGGGTAATGCCGGCCCATTGGCACACAGGGAACTGTCCAGCCCCAAAACAAAATTTTCCACCACATGGCCGACCCCTTGTTCGTCCAGTCCCTCCCAGCGAACCAGCGGGGCCAACAGCGTGTCCACATGACTGAACGTCTGGGCGGCTGCCCATTCGCCCTGCATGGCCGTCAAAAAGGCAACCATCCGGCAGAAAGCCGAATCAAGATGGGTTGCGGGGGGATGGGCGGTCACCCCCTTGAACCCGCACCCCCTTCCGAGGAGGGTATTGAGATCCCATCCCGCACAATACCCGGCCATTCCAAAGGAGAGGTCGTGGATATGCAGATACCCGTTATCGTGGGCCAAGCGGATCTCTTCGGGATATTGCTCCAAGGCATACCTTTGGCGCACCGATCCCGCGAGGGCCTCGGAAAACGCCTGGAAAGAGGGGGGGATCGAAAGATCCCGGTTGTGGGCATCCCCCCTTTTCACAAAGGTGCCGGACGTGTCCCTCCCCTCCAGGAACGCCTGGTCCTGACTGCGGACACCACGCCGGCTCTCGCGGTAGAGGATATATTTTCTGGCTACCGAATAGAGCCGTTCCTCCATGAGTACCTGCTCGACCATATCCTGGACGTCTTCCTGCTCGGGCACGGACACGTCCTCAAACTGCCGCTCGACCCTGGAGGCCAGCCTGTTGGCAAGCATGGAGTCCTTGATCCCACTGGCCCATAATGATTTGAAGATGGCCTTGGCGATCCGGTCCACGGACCAGGTTTCCACCCTGCCATCACGTTTTTGGAATTTTTCCGGCATGGTTACAAGGGGGATGAGGGTTGCTCGTCATCAAAACTATTTGGCATGCCTACGGGGTCGGCCTCCGGAGGAACGATATAGTCCTGGAGCGTGAGCTCACATCCCGCAGGGAGGTACGAACGGGCCGTGAGGATATCCTCGTCCGTAAGAATGGGCACCTGGGTGCATCTAAAATAGAACCGCTCCGGCTGTTCCGTCGCCATACCGAAAATGGCGCCGAGGCTCTCACGAGCCCCGCTTGCCGTTACCCTGCCGCCGGTCAGTTCCGGATACTTGGCCCACGGCCCCTTGACATCGACAGCAAAGCAATCGACCAGCCCATCGTCCAGGAAACCACGTACGAGATCGGGACGCATTCCGTTCGTGTCCATCTTGACGGGCAGTCCAATGCCCTTGAGATCCATGAGTACCCCGGCGATGCCGGGGACGATCGAGGCCTCTCCTCCGGAAACGACAATCCCGTCCAGCCATGCCCTCCGTTTGACCAGGTCGCTCATGGTCCCCTTGAGGGGCAGCTCTGGCAGTGACTGGGGCCGCCAGGCAATGGACTGATTGTGGCAAGTAGGGCACCGCAGATTGCATCCCCCAAAAAAGAGCACGGAACACACACGCTCCGGCCAGTCGCATAGACTGACCGGGGCGATACCTCGCAACATTTGCCAACCGTTCATGATACACCGCCTTCTTTACAGCATTCCCATCGATCGAATGGGACCAGGGTCCCGTACGCCGGTCGGTACTAGGCTATCTTGTAGGTAACCCTGTCCCGGTACTCGGCGGCCTTGCCCTTGTTGAACTTGGTCACCGGTCTGTAGAAACCGGTCACCCGCGTGTAGACCTCGCAATCCGCTCCACACTCCGGACAGACAAAGTGCTCTCCGGACAGATACCCGTGCTCCTGACAAATACTGAAGGTCGGGGTGACGGAGATATACGGGATCTTCGTCTTGCCCATGGCCCGGATGATCAGTTTTTTGAGTGCCTGGAGATCCTTGACGTTTTCACCAAGGTAGCAGTGGAAAACCGTCCCGCCGGTGTACAGGGTCTGGAGCCGGTTCTGGTGTTCCAGGGCCTCGAAGACATCCGGGGTGGCATCCACGGGCAGATTCGTGCTGTTGGTGTAGTAGGGATCCTCCCCTCCCGAAACGATGATCCGGTCCCCGTAGGTCGACCGGTCGATCTTGGCCAGCCGGTAGCAGGTCCCTTCGGCCGGAGTGGCCTCCAGATTGTACAGATTGCCTGTCTCTTCCTGGAAGCGGGTCATGAGCCCACGCAGATGATTGAGGGCCCTCTGCATCAGTTCCCCGCCCCGGTCGGTGTTGATCCCTTTGTCGATGAGATTCAGACAGGCCTCGTGGCCACCGACCAGTCCGATGGTCGAGAAGTGGTTCTTGAACCCCTGTTTGAGATACCTCTGTGTAAAGGGGTAGAACCCGCGTTCCAAAAAGGAAGAGATGGTCTTGCGCTTGAGTTCCAGGGCCTCACTGGCCAATTCGGCATGTTCGGTGATCAGATCCAGGAATTCGTCCTCGGTCCGGGCCAGGAAGGCATATTTGGGCAGGTTCAGGGTGACCACACCGATGGAACCGGTCATGTCGCCCGAACCAAATAGTCCCCCGGTCTTCTTGCGTAGTTCACGCAGGTCCATCTGCAGTCTGCAGCACATGGATCTGACGTCCTCGGGGGAGATATCCGAATTGATGAAGTTCTGAAAATAGGGGGCCCCGTACTTGGCGGTCACTTGCAGAAGGAGTTCCCCGACCTCGCTCTCCCACGGAAAATCAGGGGTCACGTTGTAGGTGGGGATGGGATAGGAAAAGATTTTTCCATAGGAATCCCCCTCGAGCATGACCTCCAAAAAGGCCTTGTTGAACAGGTCCTGACCGGCCTGGAAGTCTTTGTACGTGTGGCTTTCGTGATACTTCCCACCGATGACCACCGGTTCGTCGGCCATGGATTTGGGACAGTGCAGATCCAGGGTAAAGTTGGTGAATGGACTCTGTCCGCCCCACCTGGAGGTGGTGTTCAGATTAAAAATAAATTTCTGCATCTCCTGCTTGACCTGCTCGTAGGAAAGGCCGTCCAACTCGATATACGGAGCGAGCAGGGTATCGATGTTGTTGAAGGCCTGGGCCCCGGCCCATTCGTTCTGCAGCGTTCCCAAGAAGTTGACCATCTGCATCAAAGCCGAATCCAGATGTTTGGGGGGTTTGCTGGAACAGAATCCCGCCGCGTTGAACCCTTCGAGCAGCAAATCCTTGAGGGACCACCCGGCGCAATACCCGGCCAGGCCAAAGGAGAGGTCATGGATATGGAAGTATCCATTGCGATGGGCCTGCCTGATGTGTTCCGGAAAGGCCTCCAGGGCGTACCGCGCCTGAACGGAGCCCGAAGTATGCAGAATGAGCCCCTGGAAAGAGTGGGAGACATTGGAATTTTCCTTGGACCGCCAGTCGAACTCCTGGACATAGCCGTCAATGGTGTCGCGCACAAAATCGGCCTCGGCCTCCCTGGCCCGTCGGCGGCTGTCACGGTACAGGATGTACGACTTGACCACCCTGGGCAGATTCTGCTGCACCAGCACCTGCTCCACCCGGTCCTGGACATCCTCGATATGCGGACAATCGTCCCCGTCGAGCAATTGCTCCACTTTTTTGGACAATCGCCTGGCCAGCAATACGTCGTTGATTTTCTGGGCCTTGAGGGCCTTGTGGATGGCTGACTGGATTTTTGATAAATCCCATTCGGCGATGGAGCCGTCACGTTTTATAATATGCTTGGTCTGGATTCCGGGCACGGTGCTTCCCCTTTGCTGGTTGGACCCAAAACACCCTTGAACACTCTGCGCACAAGGCCACACCTGTCCTTCAATCTCATGGATAGGCAAGTGTGCCCCGGCACGATTGTAGTCGGATAAATCGGGAAGAAATGGATCAGGGAATAGGTTATCCCTGACTAGAACATGAATGGATTTCTCGGGCCGGATCCGGATACGGAACCGACCATGGAGAGGCTACAGACCGGGCGTCTGACTCGCTCTTGGCGTGCCCGTTTTGGCGGAAGCACGGGGGGAGAGCTCACAGCGGCTGAACCGTTCCGGAATTCCACCGGATTGCCGTCAAAACCCCTGTTGGGATGGGCCTGAAGAAATAGTGACAAAGAGCAAGCGATTATACCCATGGCCGATTTTTGGCAATGGCGGAAATGTTATTCGAATAGCAATCCCAAAAAATCCCGGGGCAGCGATGGTCTTTTCTGTTACGCTTTCCGTCGCCCCATTCCTGCTCTCTTGGAATAGCCAACACGAGTTTTCCACAACCAGAACCCCTTTTTTCTCCGGACAACACCCATTTTCTTGACCTATCGTTTCTGTCCCCCGGTATCCTTTGCCTGTCCTCCTGCCGATAGAGAACGCAAGACCGGCAATTTTCCGACCAAGTAGGCCACCTTCCCTCCCCAAAAAACAAGGCCGCCAAAAAGGCGGCCTTGTTCAAGGTGCAATGGATCCCTAAGGACGAGGACCTACGCGTTGAGCTCCTTTTCCTTGGGGAAGATGGGCAGATACCTGTAGGACAGGCTCATGAGCAATGCCCCGTAGGCCACGATCATCAGGGATGTGGACCACTCCGCCCAGTTGGGAATGTATATCTGCCAGACATCAAAAGGCATGACCGGGTGGGCCGAGGTCTGGACGGTCTGGACGAACCGGTTGATGACGATGCCCGTACAATTGAGCAGGGCGGCAATGTACATCAACCCGTGGATCTTCCGGATGGCCGGGACCACGAGCATTATCGCCGGAACGACACCGCAGAAGAACAATTCGGTCCACAGGAGCCATTTACCAAAGGCGAGGCCGTAGAACATCTGGTCGAAGGTCAATCCTTCCTTGGGAAGGAGCCCATTGGCCCATGCCCAGGTATCCAGGATCTTCCAGAAGATGTAGAAGGTGAGCAGAAGGCCGGAAATCTTGGCCATGAGTTCCTTGGTGGAGTCATCGACCAGCTTCTTACCGGTCATGAATTCCATGAACTTGTTCACCAGCAGGGTAAAGGCAGGGCCCGAGGCGATGGCCGAGGCGATGAACAAAAAGAAGGTCCAGGGCCAGATAAAGAATCCTTCACGGAAGGCATAGGGACGACCGAAGAGGACCCCGTACATCCCGCCCAGAGAACCCTGGTGGAAGAAGGACAGGAAGGTACCGATACCGGCAAAGAGCGGCATGTACACGTGGAAATTATGGGCCAGATGGTGCAGGAAACGGTTCTTGTTGATGACCCGGTTTTCCAGGATCAGAGGAACGTATTCAATGATCAGAACGGTACAATAGCAGGTGATACAAAAGATAACTTCCGTGAGCATGGAGTGGACATTGGGATGCCAGTATCCGAACCAGGCCCGGAGCGGCTGCCCGATATCCAGAACCAGGACCATCATTGCTCCGGAGTAGCACAAGAATCCGATGATGACCGTCAGGTTGATGATGTTCTGGAGCTGGTCGATACGCAGAATATAGCGCAAGAAACCGGTAAAAAAGGCACCCGCTCCCAGGGCGATGACCGCCAGATCAAAGGTGATCCACAGGCCGAATCCAAAATAGTTGTCCAGCCCGGTCGTACCGAGTCCTTGGGAGAGGATGACAAATGCACCGTACAGGCCCCAACCAAGAAAAATCCCGATAAACGCCAGCCAAAGCAAGAACTTGCCAATTGAACACCGTTGTACCCCTTCGGGTATCCAAGCTTTATCAATCATTGCCTACGCCCCCTTGGTCTTTTCGTTTTTGAGGTAGTTGTCACCCTGGCGGCGGACCCATTCCCTTTTGGAATAGTAATAGACCTGCGGATCGGTGCCCAGACGTTCCAGGAGCCTAAAGGCGTATTTTTCATGGGCCATCTCATGGACCGTGTGCTCCGGATTATTCAGATCGCCGAAATGCATAGCGCCATTGGGACAGGCAGCCACACAGGCCGGGATATAATCGCCTTCTTCGAGATGGCTGGGATCACGCCCTTCAGCCCGGGCGAGTTCCTTGGCCTCTGCAAACTTGTGGTGACAAAACGTACATTTTTCGGCCACACCACGGGGACGGACGGATACGTTCGGGGTCAGGGTCTTTTCCATGCCCTCGGGCCAGATGGGATCGAACCAGTTAAAATACCGAGCGTGGTACGGACAAGCGGCCATGCAGTACCTGCATCCGATGCACCGGGGGTAGATCTGACTGACGATCCCGCCTTCCTCGCTCTTGTCGATGGCCGTGACCGGACAAACGGTCATGCACGAAGGTTTGCCGCACTGCATACAAGGACGGGGCAGATAGGCCACATCATGGTCGGGATAGGATTTGCCGTTGGTCAATTCGTACACAAGCATCCAAGACAGCGTGCGCAGCTTGTTGGATGAATCAGGGGTCGGGGCGATATTGTTCTCGGCCTCGCAGGCAACCATACAGGCACCGCAGCCCGTACACTTGTCCAGGTCAATGACCATGCCCCAGCGGATTTTCGATTCTTTATGCTCCATTGTGGACTACCTCTCTCCTTAGGCCCTGGTGATTTGTACCTGGGGATTACCGAACACGGACATACCGGTCCCGGGTTCAGGCTTTATTTCCATCAGCTTGTACACATTGTCGCCCTTGTTCTTGGAAAACTCATCCCAGGCAGTATGGCCAAATCCAAGGGGCATGGCCACCACTCCGGGCATGAGCGATTCAGACAAGGAAACAACGGCCTTGCAGGACCCGACACCACTCTTGACCGTGACGGTCTGGCCCTGACTGACCCCATGTTTTGCGGCCGTGGCACTGTTCATCTGGGCGCACAGAACATTGTCCTTGAGTTCCGTATCCCTTATGGTCAGGACACCAAAAGGCGTGGTGGGCATACCATCGACGCCCAGCCGCAGCTTGGCCACGGGGGTCAATACAAGATCTCTACCGGACGTCCGGGGAAGGCCAAGGGCCCGCAGCCCGTCGTTCCAAAGCCCCATACCGAATCCGCCAATAAAACCACCGGACACCCAGGCATTGCCGTCGGTCAGATCACCCCAGTCAGCACCCAGGGCTTCTGCCTTGGCCTTGATCGCATCCGCCATGGATCCAACGCCCAGATCGACGCCGGCCCGTTTGGCCAGATCGACCAACACATCTCCGGCCGGCTTTGTATCAAAAACCGGATCGACAATGGCATCGGAGACCGTATAGTTGGCCCGGGCCGATCCATACGGGGTATACACGTCATCCCTGGCCTCAAGAAAATACGGGGCCGGCAGGATCACATCGGCCATGGCCGCCGTTTCATCCATAAAAGTACTGACACTGACGACAAAACCACTCTTTTCCAGGGTCTTGGCTACGGTAGCCGGCTGGGGAAGGACATAGGCCGGATTGGCGTCCACGATCAGGGCCACCTTTGCGGGATTGACCTTGCCCTGGGCAACATCCTGGACATAGCCCACCGTGTCCCGGGAGAGCAGTTCATCCCGCTCCGGTCCACCGGCAACCACCCTGGGGGCAAAGGGGATTTCCCTGATCCCGCCACGGGCGTTCATTCGGCCCAGGAGAAGGTTCAGGGCCAAACCAACGGCCGTGCCCATGACATCGGCCCCCTGACCGCTTTCAGCCCCCGTGATGACCAGGGGTCTCTCCGCCCGCATGAGATCTTGGGCAAGACGCTGCATTGTCGCCTGAGAAACCCCGGTGGCCTTGGCAATCCGTGAGGGAGTGTTGGTCGTGGTCACAAAATCCTTGAAGGCTTCGTATCCGGGCATACCCATCCCTTTGCCCGCCTCGACCAAGTATGCCGCAACACCGAGAGCGACCAGGGATTCACGCCCGGGCGTACATGCAACCCAGGTTTTGGCGGGAATGGAGGTTCCCGGCTTCTGGACGGGGCCGACGTAGGTATACACGGCGTTGTTCTCGGCCATGGCCTTACCGTTGCGGACCACCGTGCCCCAGGATTCATGGATGTCGCCCCCCAGGCTGAGCACGAAATCGGCGTTTTCAATGTCGTAGCCGGGCATGCCCTGCCCACCGAGCATCTTCCAGGCCTTGGCCGCCGGAGCCGTTTCTCCGGGCAGGAGGAAACACTTGTCCGATCCCAGCCCGGCCAAAAGCCCGGCCAGAATATCCGTGGTCGTCCCGGTTTCATCACCGGTTATTGCACAGACATCCCCCCCCGCATCCCGGAGCTTTGCAGCCACGAGTTTGGAAGCTTCGTCCCATGAAATTTTTTCGAACCCATTTCCCGACTTTTTCATCGGCCCCTGGACCCTGGAAGGGCTGTACAACATCTGGACACTGGCCGCACCAAGGGGATCGATCCCTCCCTTGCTCAGGGGATGGTCGGGGTTGCCCTTTGCGGCAAAGGGACGCCCAGATGCGGTCTCGACAAGGATCCCATAGGCATCGGATCCGAATTTACAGGCCACAGGTTTGCTTTCCCGCTCACCATACTGCAATTTGGGAATCCACGGCCAATTCTGGCTCCAAATGGAAACATCGTCCAGCAACTTCCAAACCACAGGGGTGCAGAGAATCCCGCCTGTGCCGCCAGCCAAAAACGCTATAAAACTTCTGCGATCAAGTCCCATAGTTCACTATCCTCTTTTATTTATGGCACACATAGCAGGCATTACTGGCGCCGTTCTCGGCATGACAACGCTCACACTGCCACATCTTCATCGTCTGTTTACTGTACCCGGTCAGCCTATTTTCGTAATACGTCGGAGGGGTATCAACCTCGGACATATCCATGTGGCAATCGGTGCAATCCTGATCGACATGGGCCATATGCGAAAAATACACATTATCCGGCTGCTTCTGGTACACGAGCCATGGCACTTCCTTGCCCTCGGCAACGTATTTTTCAACAAATTCGATCTCGGCGGGGTCGTCGCTCATGGCTTCCTCATGACAGTCGGCACAAGTGTCCGTGGACGGGAATCCCGCATAGGAACCATCTTCCCGAAGATAGTGACACTCATCACACCCCATGCCCACATCCATGACATGGATACTGTGACTGAACCTGATCGGCTGTGTCTTCTCGGAAAAAACCAGTTTGGGATAGCCCCACCACCCCAATGCCACCGCCGCCGCAAACCCCACTAAAAGGGGCAGCATGATGCAGCTTTTTTTTCTCCGCACGTTCATAACCTCCATACCCGATTTCGTATCCCAACCAGACCGGCAAGGATAACGGTTTGAAATAAAACATCCACCATTTGCCCGGCTAAAATTCGGGCGTATGTTATAGAACACCCCAAACGGGTGTCAAGCGCAAATGAAAAAATTCACGAACTCAAAAGGTTGTAACGGGCGCCCATGGTACCGGGCCGCCTCATTCTGGGGAGGATTCCTCTTTCTTGATCCGCCCGTACACATCGTCGAACCGGACGATATCGTCCTCCTCGAGATACGGCCCGGTCTGGATCTCGATGATCTCGACGGGCACCCGTCCGGGATTGGCCAAACGGTGCGTGGCCGTCTTGGGGATATCGATGGACTGGTTCTCCGTGAGCAAATACTCGGTCCCATTGACCTCGGTCATGGCCGTCCCCGCGACCACCACCCAGTGTTCACTGCGGTGGTGGTGCATCTGCTTACTCAATTTGGCCCCGGGAAGAACCTCCAGCCGTTTGATCTTGTAGTACGGTCCCTCTTCGAGGATGGTATAACTCCCCCAAGGACGGTACACGGTCAGATGGGCTTCGACCAGACTGCTCTGTTCTTTCTTGAGCATCTCAACGACATTCTTGACCTTTTGGACCTCGTTCTTGTCACAGACCAACGTGGCGTCCCGGGTCTGGACGACGACAACATTATCCAGGCCGACAGCGGCCAGCTTGCCCCCCGAGGAATAGAGCAGGCTGTCCTTGCACTTCAGTGAGAGGACATCCCCGCTCAATACGCATCCGGAGTCATCCTTGTCCCCCATACGGTGGAGGGCTTCCCAATTGCCGAGATCATCCCATCCGAAGTCAGTCGGGACAACGGCGATCCGCCCGGCCTGCTCCATGATCCCATAATCCACGGATTCCTCCGGGATTGTCCCATACCCCTCCTCAAGGGGCCGGGCCCCACGGCTCTCCCACCAGGCGTACATCTCGGGCTGCAGCTCCTGGACGGCCTCCAAAAAGGGCTGGACACCGAACATGAACATCCCGCTATTCCAGGAATACCGTCCGCTGGACACGAACTCTTCGGCACGCTGACGATCGGGCTTTTCCACGAACCGTTCCACCTCGAATCCTCCGGGCTCGAGGGGGGCCCCCTGTTCGATATACCCGTATCCGGTCTCTGCCTTGTCCGGGGTGACGCCGAAAGTGACAAAATAATCCTGTTCGGCGAGTTTTTTCCCGAGGGCAAGGGCATCCTGCCACTTGCCCTCGTCACGGATTTGATGGTCCGAAGGGAACACAGCCACAACGGCCCCGTTGTCCCGGTCCACTATCCGATCCATACCCAGGATGATCGCCGGCAGGGTATTGCGTTTGTGGGGTTCACTGACGACCTGTCTTTCCAGCAGGGGATCGAGCTCCTTGAGCTGGGAACGGACTTCAAAGACATGCTCCTCATTGGTCACGACCCAGACCCGTTCCGGGGCGAGGATCTTCAATACCCGCAAAACGGTCTGCTGGAGCAGGGAACGGCTCCCGTTGAGAGGAAGGAGCTGTTTGGGCAGCAGGGTCCGCGACAGGGGCCAGAGTCTGGTTCCGGACCCCCCGGCCAGGATAAGGGCATGGCAGGAATCCCAGGACGTGGTAACGTCAGATGGTTGGTTCATACAGCAACCTCGCTTGCCTTGGTGGTGTGGGGTGGACAGTCTTCCCGCCATCAGGCGGGATTGTATACAAAAGGAGAGTCAAAATCCCTCATCAGGGGGAGCCGCGTATCCTTGTCCGAAAGAACGGGATCTTCGAGGGGCCAGGGTATCCCGATATCCGGATCGTTCCAGCGCAGGCCGCCGTCATGCTCCGGGGCATAAAAGCCATCAACCTTATACTGGAATTCGGTCATCGGCTCCAACGTAACGTATCCATGGGCAAAGCCCCTGGGGATCAAAAGCTGGCAAAAATTTTCACCTGAAAGTTCTTCGCCGAACCATTGGCCAAATGTCGGGGATCCCTTGCGGAGATCAACAACAACGTCAAAGACCGCCCCCCGAGTGACCCTGACCAGTTTGGCCTGGGCGGCCGGGGGGGTCTGGAAATGCAACCCGCGGAGGACCCCTACCTGTTCGGAACGGGCATGGTTATCCTGCACAAAATCATAATAGATGCCGTGGGACACGAAATCCCTTTGATTATACGTCTCTGCAAAAAATCCCCGACGGTCCTCAAAGACCTGCGGATGGATGACCCAGAGCCCTGGAAAACGGGTAGGTATGATTTCCATGTTCCAACTGTAGGAGGTAACAATGTTCCCGGCCATGCGACCACGGAACCGGATGGCTCCCCCCGCATTCCACGGGGTTCCCGTTCCACGACGGATCATGGATCTGGTCGCTGTCTGTTCGCACATACAAAAAAACCGGCGCAAGACTCCAGGTCGTGTAAACAAAAACAGGGGATGAAACAAGAAAAACAAGGGGGGAAGAAAAAAGAAAATCCCGCCCATTGCTGGTGCGGGATAGATATCGAGAATGGAATGGCGGAGGGCTAGGGATTCGAACCCCAGATACCCGTGAAGGTATGCCGGTTTTCAAGACCGGTGCAATCAACCAACTCTGCCAGCCCTCCGGGCAAAGCAAAAAAATGGCGGAGAGGGAGGGATTTGAACCCTCGATAGAGGTTTTGCCCCTATACACGCTTAGCAGGCGCGCGCCTTCAGCCAACTCGGCCACCTCTCCTTGAACAGCGGAAGAGAGTACCTATCCAAATCACCTTGCACCGTCAACTCTCTTTTCCCGATTTTTTTCCTCCGGATGATTTCTGGATTAGCGGAGGTTTTTTTGCTACGCACCACTCTTTCTCGACCACAATCTGTCAAACAACACGACAATCCCCCGAGCAGCGAGGAAACCATCTTGAACCGATCATACATCAACCTGGCTGTCGCCGGCTTCGGCACCGTGGGCACGGGTCTGGCCAAGGCGATCCGGGAAAACGCGGACTGGATAGGCCGCCGGCTGGGCAAGACCCTGCGCATCCACACGGTTCTCGTCAGGGATATCCACAAACAGCGCCATTTCATCCCCGACCCGGACACCGTGTTCACCGATGATCCCGAAACCTTTCTGACAACACCGGATATCGATATCGTGGTGGAGCTCATCGGGGGAACCGGCCTGGCCTTTGGGATCATCTCCCGGTCCCTGGCCATGGGCCGCTCCGTGGTCACGGCCAACAAGGCACTCCTTGCCGAAAAGGGCGGGGAACTCTTTGCCCTGGCCGCGGAAAAACAGACCGGACTGTACTACGAGGCCAGCGTTGCCGGAGGCATCCCCATTGTCCAGACCCTGAAGGAGAGTCTGGCCGGGAACCGGATAAAGAACCTGATGGGCATCCTGAACGGCACGGCCAATTATATCCTGTCGGAAATGACCGCCAAGGGGCTGGACTTCCAGACCGCCCTGTCCATGGCCCAGACCAAGGGGTATGCCGAGGCCGATCCCACCTTTGATATCGAAGGCATCGATGCGGCCCACAAACTGACCCTGCTCATTCGACTGGCCCACGGTCGGAATTATCGCTTTGCCGATCTGGCCGTCACCGGCATTTCCCACGTCGAGGCCCAGGATATCGCCCTGGGCGGAGGATTCGGGTACAAACTCAAACTGCTGGCCCAGGTTTCCGACACCGACGGCAAACTCCAGGCAGGGGTGTATCCCGCGTTCATCGCCAAGAACCACATGCTCGCCAAGGTGGAGGGACCGTTCAATTCTATCCTTCTGGAAGG
Source organism: Desulfoplanes sp. (assembly GCF_054921335.1). NCBI lineage: Bacteria > Pseudomonadati > Thermodesulfobacteriota > Desulfovibrionia > Desulfovibrionales > Desulfoplanaceae > Desulfoplanes > Desulfoplanes sp. Next base: position 22,235 of record NZ_JBUDSQ010000009.1, read on the forward strand.
CAATGTGGTCGGGCCGATCATGCTCTACGGGCAGGGCGCGGGCGATCTGCCCACGGGAAGCGCGGTCCTGGCCGATGTCATGGCCCTGGCCAAGACCCCCACCCCGCCCAACAACACCGGCTTTCCCGAACCCGTGCTCCCCCCGGCGGAGATCCTCGATCCCATGCTCTCCTCATCCGGCCACTATTTCCGGTTCACGGTCCAGGACCGTCCCGGGGTCCTTTCGGCCATCTCGGGCATCATGGGCACCAATGACATCAGCATCGCCCAGGCGGTCCAGAAACAGACCGAAGACCCGAGCAAGGGGGTGTCCATCGTCTTTCTGAGCCACAAGGCCCTGCTGAGGGATGTGACAAAGGCGATTGCCAAGATCGATGACTGTGATTTTGTCATGGCCCCCACGGTGCACTACAGGATCGTATAGTTCCGATTCGTTCTCGCCTCCATACGAAACAAGCGTGCACGCGCGGGCAAACCCGTACAGGGCATCATCATACAATGCTACCATCATCCCGTTTTGACCCATAAGGCGGACCGACCATGGAACAAATACTCTTTCTCGTTGCCGACGGCATGGGGGACTGGCCCCTGGAATCACTGGGAAACAAGACCCCCCTCCAGGCGGCCCAGACCCCGAACATGGATCTTTTGGCCCAAAACGGATGCATGGGCACCTGCCAGACCATCCCCCAGGGCATGCAGCCGGGATCGGACGTGGCCAACATGGCCCTGCTCGGTTACGCCCCTGAAACATATCATACCGGCCGGGGGCCCATCGAGGCGGCGGCCCAGGGGCTTGACCTCGATCCGGACGACCTTGTCTGGCGGCTCAATCTGGTCACGGTTGCGGGATCCGACGATCAATCGAGCATGCTCGACTATTCGGCAGGACATATCAATAATGACGTGGCCCGCGAGATCGTCGAACATCTCCAGGAGAAACTGGGTGATGAAACCTTTACCTTTCATCCAGGCATCCAGTACAGACATCTTCTGGTCCAGAAAAAGGGAAAGAGCGCCCCGGAAGCCGGGCTGGCCATCAATCCCCCCCATGACATCACGGACCAGCCACTTGCCGCGGACCTTGCAACCTACGCCACAAGCCCGCGCCTCATGGATCTGATCACCAGGGCCCGCGGACTCATGCGTCCCTGGTCTAAAAAGTGCGCGGCCAATGCCATCTGGCCGTGGGGGCAGGGAACGCCGCTGCTGCTCCCCGATTTCACATCGACCTTCGGCCACCGGGGCGGCATCATCTCGGCCGTGGATCTGGTCAAGGGGCTTGGCCGGGCAGCCGGCATGGATGTTCTGGATATCCCCGGAGCCACGGGCTTTCTGGACACCAACTACCGGGGCAAGGTGGACGCGGCCCGCGAATATCTGGACCAGGGCGATTATGTGTATCTCCACGTGGAGGCCCCGGACGAATGCGGCCACATGGGCGATCCGGCCAAGAAGATCCAGGCCATCGAGGATTTCGATGCCAAGATACTCGGCCCGCTCCTCGAGTCCCATGGCGACCGGGACATCCTCTGGGTCCTCACCTGCGACCATTTCACGCCCATCGTCCGCAAGACCCACACCACCGATCCGGTACCATTTGTGGTCCGCGCCATGGGAGTTGAACCAAATCATGCCGCACACGGGTTTGAGGAAATCCTTGCCGCACAAACCAGCCTCACCCTGGATTCCGGCCCCGCCCTCATGAATCTGATCACCGAACGGGCTGATTGGTAACATCGCCCTTCTCCGCGTCTTTGCGCCTCTGCGCGAGAATGCCTTTATCATCTGAGAACCATGAAACCATCCACCACCTTCCCTATCCCTGACGCCTGGCTCGACCACCGCGTCTCCTACGGCGAGACCGACGCCATGGGTGTTGTCTACTATGCCAACTACCTGCACTGGTTCGAGATGGCCCGGAGTCTGTACATCCGCGAGCTGGGCATGAGCTACCGGCTCATCGAGAAAAAGGGCGTCTTCCTGCCCGTGCGCGAGGCCTCGTGCCGGTATTTTGCGCCCGCCCGGTTCGACGATCTCGTCCGTGTGCACACGGCCATCAGCCAGTGGACGCGTGCCGCCCTGACCTTTGTCTTTGAGGTCACCGATGCGGACAGAGCCCGCGTTCTGACAACGGGCTCGACCCAGCATGCCGTGGTCGATCCCCGGGGCAAACCCCGCAGGGTCCCTGACTGGCTCAGGGAGCTGTGTACCTGATCCAAAACGCACAACCATCAATCATTCCGATCCGCTGTAGTTTCCCCAAACACATTCCCCATGCCGCCTCGGTGCGGCAATAAACACAACCACTCCGGGAACCTGGTTCCCGGATTTTTTTGGTGCCATCATGCCCATAGATATCCACACCCATGCATTCCATCCCAAGATAGCGGACAAGGTCCTGGCCCAGCTCGAAGACCATTATAACATTCCCCCCACCGGCACGGGCACGGTGGAAGACCTGCTCCCCCGCCTGCACAAGGCCGGGATCGGCCGCGCGGCCGTGCACTCGGCTGCCACTAAACCCGACCAGGTCATTCCGGCCAACAACTGGGCCATGGCCATGCAGGAAAACCATCCCCAGCTGGTCTCCTTCGGCACCATCCATCCCGGTTATGAAAACTGGGAAAAGGAACTGGACCGCCTGGAACAAAACGGCATCAAGGGCCTCAAGATCCATCCGGATTTCCAGGGCTTCTCCATGACCGACAAACGCCTCGCCCCCATCTACGAAACCATCGGCACCCGATTCGTGATCATGCTCCACGTGGGGGACACGACCCCGCCCGAAGAAAACGCCTCCAGCCCCCAGAAGGTGGCCGAACTCATCCGGAATTTCCCCCTCCTCACGGTCATCGCGGCCCATTTCGGCGGCTACCACCACTGGGAATACGTCTGTGACCACCTGGCCGGCAAAAACGTCTTTCTGGACACCTCGAGCTCCCTGTTCACCATCCCCCAGGATCTGCTGGAAGCGATCTTCAACGGACACCCCCGGGAACGGATTCTCTTTGGGAGCGACTACCCCCTGTTCGATCCATCGGAGGAAATCGGGCTGCTTGCGAAGCGGTTGCGCCTGACCGGCCCGGAGATCCAGGATCTGTTGACCAATGGAGATGCGCTGCTCGCTAAATAGTATCCCATAGACCCCACATCCATCCACCTCTGTAAAAAAAAATGCGCCGGGTCCCCTCCCCGGCGCATTCCCACTTTTTCATTTGCTGCAAGAACTCTCCACAACGGAGCAGCTCGTTCCCACTCAGGCCGCGGCGGTGTTCAACACCGGGCCCACCTTGGGGTCAAAGTCGATTTGGTAGACACTCCCGTGCAACCCAAGAAAATCCTTGTCCGCGATGAACGGGACCCCGCGTATTTCCACCAGACCATCGTCGTCCTCATCGCGTTCATCCATGCCCAGACCGAGCACGATTTTCGAGTGTCAGCCCCCGCCGACATTATATTCACGAAGACGGATGCACGTATCGTCGTCTTCGTCCTCCAACATGGTACGGAACTTTTCGAGGAGTTCCTCAGATACAGTCACGGTAAACATTACTCTCTACTCCATGGTTGTTAAACAATAACGGGCACGAGTCCATTCCGGTCAAATCGTTCGAGCACGACCTCCAGCTCATCCGGGGCATACTGAAAGATCGCCGGATACTCTTTGCCCAATGCATAATATTTGTTGCGACCAAAGGCATGGCACGGCATGACTTCGATTTCGTGACGGTCGAATTCACAGAACAACGCGGCCATGGCGGCGATATTCTCTTCGGCATCATTCATGTTCGGCATCAGCGGCATACGGATACGCACCTGGGTATCGGAGCCCAGAGCCGCCCGCATGTTCCGCAGGATGATCCCGTTTTCCTGCCCGGTAAGTTTCTTGTGTTCCACCGGGTCCATGTGCTTGCAGTCGAACAGGAAGAGATCCGCCAATTCGATGGTTCTGTCGAAACGCTCCTCCGGGCAGAACCCGCAGGTGTCCACAGTCACGTGGTATCCTTCGTCGTGGACGGCATGGACCATATCCAGAAAGAACTGCCCGCCGGCCGTGGGCTCTCCGCCGCCGAAAGTCACTCCGCCGCCGGAATTCTCATAGAACAGGGAATCCTTGCGTACCACATCCATGACCTCGTCCACGGTCATGATCTTGCCGGACATTTCCCGGGCCGATGTGGGACACGATTGCGTACATAGACCACAATCCGTGCATTGCTCGATATCCCGCCCAAAGATCCCGTCCTTCTCAACAACGGCCCCGTTCGGACAGACGTCCAGACAGGTCCCGCATCCCGTGCACATATTTTCGAAGAACATCATCTGCGGTGTCGTTTTCTGGGATTCCGGGTTGCTGCACCACAGGCACCGCAAGGGACAGCCCTTCAAGAACACCGTTGTTCGCAATCCAGGTCCGTCATGAACCGACATCCGCTGGATATTGTAAATCATCCCCTGACTCATCTCGTCCTCCGAGGTTGAACCGCTCCCTGCGGACCGACCCGCAACGTTTTCTAGTACTCCGACCGTTTCTTGCCGGACAGACCGTCATGAGCACAGCCGTGCGGCTCATTGGTTTTTTCAAGGCAGACCGCCCCTTCTTCACGGAAAGGCGGTCTGCCCGGGAAACAATAGCTCAGCACCGGATTATGCTAGGATGCATACTCGGTACGCTTGATGATCTCATTCTGCACGCCGCGATCCAGACGGGTGAAATAGGCACTGAAGCCGGCCACGCGAACGACCAGATCCTTGTACTCCACTGGAGTTTCCTGGGCCTTTTTCAGGGTTTCCGAACGCACGCAGTTGAACTGGATGTGGGATCCGCCGTAGTCGCAATAGGTCTTGATCAAGGAAAGCAGGGTACGGGCCCCATTGGGACCTTCGATAGTCGAGGGGGAGAGTTTCACGTTGAAGTGGTTGGCCCCGTAACGCACCGTATCGATACACTCGGCCCCGGATTTGATAAGGGCGGTGATCCCTTCAGCGTCAGTGCCCGGCATGGCCGAGACACTTCCGTCGGTCAAAGCCATGCCCGCCTTGCGGCCCGTGGGGATGGCGCCCATGAGACCGCCGAAGTAATTGTGATAGGACAGGGAATAGGCATCCAGCGGAGTCCGGTAGCCGAAGCAGTCCGGCCCCTGGGCGTGATGGATGGCATCCACGTCCCGGTAAAACTGCTGCACGAATCCTTCCACCTCGGGATAGTCGTTACCGTGCTTGGGCGCATTGAAGCACATCTGGCGGATGTCCTCATAGCCTTCAAAGTTGGCCTTGAGGGCCTTGAGAAGGTGCTCCATGGTGATCTTTTTGGTGTCGAAAACCAGATGCTTGATGGCGAGCAGGGAGTTGGCCGCGTCGATCCCGGCAGTCATGATGGGATTGACCTGGGGATAGCGGGTCCCCCCGGCCTCTTCACACACCCCCTTTTCTATGCAGCCGTCGTACATGGCGGAACGAAAAATGCTTGGAACGACCTGCAAACGGGCCATCTGGCTCAGATCCGAGTGTTTTCTGGACATATTGAAGAGGTGATCCAGCTGTTTCTTGGTCGCCTCGTATACCTCGTCAAAGGTCTCAAATGATGTGGGATCACCAGTTTCCGCGCCGACCTTCTTTTTGGTAACCGGACATTTGCCTCTGTTGAGCATCAGCTCGACCGTTTTGGCGAGACAGGGCTGGTCTTCCTGGGTGATAAAGCTGCCCTTGCCGCAGATGCCCGTGGACACACAGCCGTAGTTACCGCAGTTCCTGGCGTCTTCCAGGGTGATACTCTCCTCGTACGGGGCAAACCGGGCAAGATTACGCTGCACCACAACGGTGTTGTTCAATATCTGCGGCTGGCCCGAACCGGCCCGGATGCACTCCACCACCTTCTTGAGGTAGGAATCCTTCATCTTGGGATGGTAGAGCAGAGTCAGCGTGGGCTGGATGTTTCTCATGACGGTCTGCGTCTCGAGGAGCAGCTCTTCCAGTTCGGTGGAGGCGTCGTTGCCGTCCTTGTCCACACCGCCAATGGTGATGGACTGTCCTGTATGTCCGGACAGGGTGAGGGCATAGGAGTTACCCTGGTACTCGGCCAGTTCGAGATGCTTGATCCACTGGAATTTGAGCAGTGTCATGACCTGCTCACGGGAGAGGTTCCCCTCGTCGATATCCTTTTTGTAGAAGGGATACATGTACTGCCCGTACCGACCGGGGGAAGTGGCGCATGCCATCTGTTCGATCTCGATGGCCAGATGGATGAACCAGAAGGACTGGATGGCCTCGCGGAAATTGCGGGCCGGGAACTCGGGCACACGGCGGCAGACCTCGGCGATTTCCAGCAGTTCGGCCTTCGCCGCGGGATCACTTTCCTCGGCAGCGGTCGTTTCCGCCAGTTCGGCATAGCGGTGGGAATGGGTGATGACCGCCTCCAGGGTGACGAGCATTGCCCGGTACAGGTCATGCTTTTCCTTGTTGGCCAAGGTGGTCGGGCATCCGACAAACCGTTTTTTCACATCGTCGATGACCCAGCGCAGACCCTTGTTCAGGGCCAGCGGATAATCGGCGATGCCGGAACCGCTGGCCACGCTGACATTTTCGTAATACATTCCGGCCTTGGCAAAGGGCTTGGGTTTGATCCCGTACTTATCCTTGAACATCTTGTCGTTGAGATCGATACAGGTCCGCCCCTTCCATCGCTTGTACGTCTTCTGCAAAAGATCCTGGGTCTCCTGGGGGATCTTCATCTCACCCAGAGACGCCATCTTAGCCATCTGCATTTCTTCCTTGATCCAGGAGACGTTCCATTCGGGGTAGGCATACACGCCGGCCCGCACGCCGGTGAGGGTCCCCACGATGGGATTGCCGTCCAGAAAAATCTTCTTCTTTGTCAAAACCCGCTCGAAAAGCTTGGCCCGGATATAAAAGGCCGATTCGCCCTCGAATTCTTCATAGACATCGTTGAGAAACTGCAAACGTTCGGGATCCATGATCTGGGGGGCGTTCATCAAGAATTCCTTGAGGTCCTTGAGCCGGGTGCCTGCGGTCTCCCAATCGATCTTATACCCCTCGGGTGAGGGAGTTCCGGTTGTGTCGGTCGTATTGGAAAGTGTATCCATTATTTTCTCCTTGCCATGCGCTGTGATTTTCCCGGGTGACCGGGATACAAAAAGCGGGTCTGCCCTTGCCCGGGTGTGCCACCTCGTTCGGGTGCGGTGTTCCAGGTGATGCCGACCGCCGATGTGCCTTGGGGATGCGGGAATGAGCCGCCCCTGATGTTGTTCTGTCTTCCGTCCTTGACCGTTCGCTTGTTCCTATTCAGCACAAGGTATGCCACCCGGTATCCATCGTACAAATCCCAACCGAAATCCCGTCCCGTAAGGAATATCTTTGTAGAACGACGGCACCGCGCAATAAAAAAATTTTAATTTTTCAAAAAAAAACTTTCTTTTTGGAGAATTTTTTTTTACCCGCTTGCGGACACTTTTTCGAGCACACCAACCAAAACTGACGTACCCGGGTGCACCTATGTATTCCACTACAAAAAAATTCCATAATGTCAGCCGTACCAACGTACTGAACCCGGCCATGACCGCCATCTGGGATGACATGAATATCGGCGTGGCCGTGGTCAACGCCCAGGGTATATGTGAATACATGAATCCCATCCAGCGACGGATCGACGGATTCAGCCGTATCAAGGTCGTAGGCCAACACATCACCAGTCTGTACGTCCCCCACGAACTCGACCGTATCCCGACCATCGAATGCCTGCGCAAGGGTGAACCGATCCTGAAAAAATCCTATTTCTACAAAACGACCAAGAACTATCTCGCCAGCACGGTCACTGATTTTTTCCCTCTCTTTGATCATGGCAAAAAGGACGGGGTCATCACCTTCATCATCTGGACGGGCAACACCTCGCTGGTTGAACGTGACCATCGGCGTGTGAAACCGGTGCCTTCGAAAAATAAAGCCTATGATTTCTATACGTTCGAGAGTATTGTGGGTGAGGGAGAAAGCCTGCGGGAAGTGGTCAAAGAGGCACGGATAGCGGCCCAGACAGACTCGCCGGTCATGATCTGGGGGGAAAGCGGTACAGGAAAGGAGATCTTTGCCCAGGCCATCCATGCGGAGAGCGGACGCCGTGGCAATTCCTTCGTGGCCGTGAATTGTGCCGCCATCCCTGAAAATCTCCTGGAAGGGCTGCTCTTCGGGACGGTCAAAGGCGCGTACACGGACGCTCCGGACAAACCGGGACTTTTTGAAAAGGCCGACGGGGGGACCCTGCTCCTGGACGAACTCAATTCCATGCCCCTTGGTTTGCAGGCCAAACTCTTGCGTGCGCTCCAGGAAAAACGGGTCCGCCGGCTGGGCTCCCACAAGGAGGTCCCCGTGGATGTCCGTGTGGTCAGCATATTGAACCAGCCCCCCCTGGAAGCCATCGGTACGGGCAGCCTCAGGAACGATCTCTACTATCGACTGGCCGTGGTCGGCATCAAGGCCCCCCCCCTGCGGGACCGCAAAGAGGATATCAGCCTCCTGGCACAGACCTTTATCGATCGTTCCCCTCTGCGAAAGAACACTGACCCCATCTCCATTTCCGAGGAGGTCCTTCGGATATTCCTTACCTATGACTGGCCGGGCAATATCCGCGAACTACTCCACGTCATCGAGGGGAGTCTGGCTCTTCTTCCGGCGCACAACAGGATAGAGCGGTCCGGTCTGCCGCGCCACTTCCGAGAATCCTGTACCGACGGCAACGGAGTGCAGTCAGCCGTTCCCCCGCTCCAGTCACCACAGGTTCCGGAAACAATCTTGGCCACCAAGGCATATTACGACTACGACGGGGTGACGAAAAGCAGTGTCATACCGCTGAAAAACTCAGTTCGGGAATATGAAACACAATGCATCCGCAATGTGTTACGCGTCACAGGTGGCAACGTGGCCAAGGCTGCCCGTATTTTTCAGATCACTGCGGCCGGACTACGCTACAAGATGAAACAGCTCGATATCCGTGATGAGGATTGATGGCTAAGTGATAGGGGAAGGACTATTGGAAGGGATGACCAGCCATGACTCGGGCAGGGAACTAGAGGGCTCTCCAGCCCCGGGGCCATGGTAGACCATCTAGACAAGGGAACGGACCAGGCAGATGCCCCCCGCCAGAACGATGACCACCCGCAGAACCCGCTTAAAGGTATCAACATTGAGATGATTGACGACGGGGAAGGCACACAAGGTCCCCAGAATCGTGGCGGGTACGCCGTAGAGTCCATGCTGGATCAATGTGGCGGTATACATCCCCGCATGTGCCTGGAGAAGGCATGTCAGGGTCCCCCTGATGACAAAGAAGACCCCCAGCGTCCCCAAAAATACACGCGGCGACCACCCCACATAAAGGCCGTAGGCCCCTACCGGCGGCCCGTCAAAAGAGATGGCCGTCCCGAGAAGCCCTGCACCGAATCCTGCCGAGCCACCGTGCATCCAGTTTTCCTCATGGGGCCGCTCGACACTGAATGTGCGCTGCCAATATACATAGTAGAGCAAAAGGGCACCAACGCCCCCCTGCAAGACAGCCCCGGAAACGAATTGGAGGATGCACAGTCCGGCCACGGCTCCGGGCAAAGATCCCGCCAGCATCGGCCACAGGGCGGATACCCGACAATGCCGGAAATGCATGCACGCGATACATCCGTCCATGGAGACATTGAGCATACAGCTGAGCGGAATGAGTTCGTGCATGGGGATGGCGCTTGCCGCGATCGGCACGGCGACCAGTGCTCCGCCGATGCCGCTGACCCCGGAAACAAACCCGCCAATGAACCAGGCCACGAAAACGAGCAAACAGACCCCATCAACCATCGTAGCGGCCCGTCTTGTGTCCGGCATCCGCACACGCCAGACCTTCCTCACACCCGGCCAAAGAACCGTAACCGAGTTTCTCCATCAAACGGTCAAACCGCAGCCGGGCGAGATTGGAGCCCTCCTGCCTCGCCCTATCCACACACAGACCATACTCCCTTCTGCTCCGGTCCGAGTAGGTCTGCAGCTCGCATCCAAGATAGAGACAGAATGGTTCGTGCCCGTCCGGCTTGACGGTTCGGGGAAATTCCGAGGCAACGGCCCTGCGCCAGAGCCCCTCGGCGGCCACGATTTTTCCGATCATCGGATCCGTACTGATCGCGGGAATAAGACCTTCCATAAGGGCATATTTTTCAGTCATGAGATTACGGCCCTTTTGTTCCGCAACCTCGAGATCACCCACATAGGATTCAAGATATGCGCGGGAAAGGGCCCCGTGGCTGATTTCTCGCATGATGCGGAAAGACTCGGGAGATTCCTGACACGGGGAAGTCCCCCCTCTGCTCGGAACGGCCAAAAACATGGTCTGTTCGCGGTCGACGATCTCTTGTACCAGGCTCTCGTGCACGGCATCGGTCATGGTCATGTCCTCCAGGATAATGTTTTTCCATGCGCTGTATGGGCGCCACTCCGTGGGTCCATATCCGTTAGCAAAGCCAATGCCGATCCCTTGCTGCCCCCCTGTAACTGCCATGGCCTTCCACGCCCCTATCCCAAGTCCCATGCCCGAGGGGCCGCGATTGGATAAGGGATCATTTTGGAATTCTCCATAATTCCATATAAAATTTTTTTATCGAAAAAGATATTTTTTTATCGAAAAAATAACATTTCAACTCTCTACCGCACTCTCCCTCCTCCTTAGTCTTTTGGGTGACCGAGCACGCACAGGTCCCCAAAAACCACCTCCCATCAGGACGCCTCCCCTCCCCGGGGATGCCAGGGACTACCCGTTCCTGGATCTTTTTTGACCAGCCTGTTGTTCGCACAGACGACCTCGGTGGCCACAAAAACATAACAGCTTGATACGATTATACATAATGCCAAAGACGATCCTTTGCCCTTTCCTTCCTAATGAATTATTTCACATATCGGAACACTTATTGCTGAACCCCTAAAAATCGTAATGCGGAATGCTTGTTCACCCTGATCTTCTGTCCATCCCTCGGGAACCGTTCGCTGCCCCCGACAGAGAGACACACCCCGCGCCAGGCCCAAGGCCCGCAGGGGCATGTCAGACCATTTGGAGACTATGGTGGTATGAACATCCACGGCCGGATACCTCGTGACCCTTTTCCTCCAATAAAAAGGGTCCGTCCTTGTGGGCGGAAGAGGAATCTGTCCGTCAACCCGTACATTTTGAGGTTTACAATGGCTCAAACAGAACACGTCAAACTTGAAAAATCCCTTTCACCGGCCCAGGTCTGGTCACTGGCCCTGGGCTCGATCGTCGGCTGGGGCTGTTTCGTTTTACCGGGGGACATGTTTCTTCCCCAGGCAGGCCCCCTGGCCACCCTGATCGGCTTCTTGATCGGTGCCTGCCTCCTCAGCTTCATCGCCGTCTCATACAGCTACATGATCGAATGCGCCCCAGTTGCAGGCGGGGAGTTCGCCTATGCCTATCTGGGATTCGGCCCCACCGCGGCCTTTGTGTGCGGCTGGGCCTTGGTCCTTGGCTACATCGCCATCATTGCCATCGACATAGCCGCTCTCGCCTTGATCTTTCGCTTCCTTTTTCCCGGGATCTTTGAATTCGGCAAAATGTACTCCATCGCGGGATGGGATGTGTACGCAGGCGAGGTCATCCTCATGACCAGTGCCACCCTCCTGTTCGGATGGCTCAATTACCGGGGCATCAAATTCGCCGGTAAGCTGCAAATCATCCTGGCCTTTGTACTCACCTTCGGCATCATCACCCTCTTTGCGGGCTCGGTCTCCATGGATACCGCCGCCATCTCCAATCTCACCCCCCTGTTCGCGGAAGACCGTGCGCCACTTCTCTCCATTATGGGCATATTCGCAATCTCACCGTTTCTCTTCGTTGGATTCGACACGGTCCCCCAGGCAGCAGAAGAATTTTCCTTCAAACCATCCAAAGCCCGGAATCTCATGATCCTGGCCATCTTTTGCGGGGTCATTCTCTACAGTCTGGTGACCCTTGCCGTCTCCATCGGCATCCCATACCCCGAGATGCTCGCCAGAATGGATCTGCTACGGAGCAATGGCGGCACGGCATGGGCAACCGGGGCGGCCGCGACACTGGCCTTTGGCAAACTCGGGGGCATCGTTCTGGCCTGCGCTGTTCTGGGAGCGGTATGCACCGGCATCAACGGTTTTTATATCGCCACGACACGTCTGCTCCTCAGTATGGCCCGGGGGCACATCCTGCCCGCCTGGTTCGGTGACATCCATCCCAAGTACCGCACCCCGCACAAAGCGGTTCTCTTCACTATCGCCATTGTCCTGCTGACCCCGTTTGCCGGTCGCGCCATTGTTGTCTGGATCGTGGACATGTGTTCCGTCGGCACGGGTATCGGCTATCTATTCACCTGCCTTGCCGCCCGTCGCGTCATGCTCGGCAGCCCCGATGTGGCCAACAGAAATCTTCGGGTGCTCTGCACGCTCGTCGGCTCCATAACCGCCGTGATCATTATTATGCTCCTCATGTGTCCCGGATCCCCCGCGCTCATCGGCAGCCCTTCCCGCTGGTGCATGCTGGCCTGGATCGTCATGGGACTGACCTTTTATTCTTCAAACAAAACCAACTGGGTAAACATGCCCGAGGAAAAAATACGCGTCAGTGTCCTTGGCAGCCTGGATGTCCCGGTCTTCTTCAAAACACGCAAAACACCGGCAGCCGACACGGCAACCGTCGCCGAATAGGTCCCCCCTCAATGTCTTTGGGAGACATGGCTCCCATTTGTTACAAAACCGGATTCGTCATCAATCTACGCAAAAAGGCCGCCCTTCAGGTAATCCCTGAAGAGCGGCCTTTTTGGTATGAACATGTCGTCCGTCCACAGTGGTGGAGCCGTCCTGTCCTTGGTACGTAGCGTAGAGAGAAGACATACATTGTCCACTCACTCCAATTTCCCTCCCAGTTCCGCCTCGATCTCTTCGATGCTCGGCAAACTCCCCTTCAACTCTCCGGGCAGGGTATCTGCAAGTTTTGTTTCCCAATCCGCAACGCCCATGGGTTTCTCAGGCCATCCCATGCGTACTCAACGATACGTCCGTTCTTACTCTTGCACAGCAGCAGTGCGATGGCGGGATTGTCGTCGGGATGGCACAGGAGATCATCCACGGCAGAAAGATAGAGGTTGAGCTTGCCCACAAAACCGGGGCCACAAGGAACGGCCTTGAGTTCCACCACCACATAGCCACGGACCGTGAGGTGGTAGAAAAGCAGGCCGAGAGAGAAGTCCTGATCGCCCACTTCCTTGTAAAATTCAGGATGCCAAAGATTTTTTTGGGTAATGTTGGTAGGGACAGTCATGCACAGCTGCTTACCGCTCAGCGTGCGGCGTGCAGGGCACGGATCACGGCCAGGACGCAGGAGATCCCGCCTCCGGTGCCGGGGTTGGTGATATGGGTGATAGTGGTTTGGGCGAGACGCTGCTTGATCGACGGGGCGTCTGAAAATCCTGGAGGCAGGGCTATCACCAGGGCAGGGGTGGGGGATTTCTGGAGAAGTGTGTCGACAATCTGGTGGTCGGAACCCACGGCAACGATTGATTCCGACAGGTGATTCTTGAAAAAGCCTTTGATCCGGTCACCCTCAGTGGCAACGCACACGGCCTCGTGTCCCATGAACCTCACCGCAGCGACCAGCTCCTCGGTGTCGCAGAGGAGGGGCTTGCCGGACGCTATGGCACCGCCAAAGGCGCTGACTACAGGGCCGTGGACCCGGATGTCGGCAGCCAGGGACAGGTCTCCGGTGGCCAGGGCCAGGGCCCTGAACAGGGGGAAGATATCGTCAGGCTTGCCCGTGGTTGCGAAATGTGCGGCGATGATATCGTCATCATCACCAGCGGGAGCACCCTGGTTGCCACAGTCACACTCCCGGACGCGGGCCTGGAGCCGGGTGACGACGATGGCCTCGAGCAGGGGCTCGTCCTCCATGGTTTCCAGAAGATCGAAATGAATCTGTGGAAACACCTCCCGCAAGTCCTGGACGACCCCGGGGAGCTCGTCGGCGATGTGCTTTCCGCTCAGGAGAAAATAGGGAAAAATGATGATCCGGGTGACCTTGGCCCGGGCCAGTTCCGCGGCCTGTTCGGCAAGGGTCGGGCTCCCGCAGGAAAAACAGGCAGGCACGACCCGGGCAGGGGCGAGTCTGCGGCCGATCCTGTCCACCAGGGCGAAGAACCCTTGTGACGCCTCTTTCCGCCGGGTCCCGTGTCCGAGAACGATCACTGCGCAGGAAGTATTCATGTAACAGCCTTGTTTCTCAATTTTTTGGATGCAAGGGTACTGCCCGGGTTTTTATCTGTCCGTCAAGGATGAAAAAAGGAATCTTTAGCATAAATTATTTTTTTGTAACACCCCATCTTCCTCCAATCCCTCCCCTGGACAGATAATGGAAATCCATTTTTTTTTACAATAAGTACTGGAAATTATCATTAAATTTCTCTATAGGGTTTCCATATTTTCCAACGCCGTGGAACCTTGAGAAATTCCAGTCCGCGTATTGCGATTTCTCCCTTTCCGTGGCATTGTCCGCCAGAAATTGAGCACGTAATGGAAACATGGAGCGTTGGAGCTGGCTTTTTCAAAACCAGTTTTAATCCTTCACGATTCTTGTCAAGGTTAACGTCAAGAAGATTCGTTCCCGACGAATTGCCATGTGTCTAACAATTATTTCCTAAGGAGGAGAATATGGCAGACGCAGCAGTCAAAGTTGGGACAGAACCCAAGACCACCTTCATGGACAAGGTGAAAGAGATTGTGCCCGAGGGCGGGAATTTGAATCTCTGTCTCACCTGCGGTGCCTGTTCCGCTGGATGTCCTGCTACCGGTCTTGAGGGGATGGACCCGAGAAAGTTCTTGCGAATGGCTGCCCTGGGATTGGATGAGGAAGTGACCTCAACCCCTTGGGTTTGGATGTGTACACAATGCATGCGGTGTGTCCACGCCTGTCCTATGAACATCAACATCCCGCAGCTTGTTTTCTATGCCCGCCAGTCCTGGCCCCGCGAGGAACGCCCCAAGGGTATCCTGGGTTCATGCGACTTTGCACTGAAAACAGAAGGAAACAGCGCCATGGGCGCAAACTCCGATGACTTCAGGTTCGTTGTCGAAGACGTGCTTGAAGAAGTCCAGGAAGCCCAGCCGCAGTTCAAAGACATGGTCGCCCCCATTGACAAGGAAGGCGCCTATTTCTTCTTCAACCAGAACTCCCGCGAACCCGTGACCGAGCCGGAGGAAATGATTCCGTCCTGGAAGATTTTCCACACCGTCGGCGCCGACTGGACATACGGCTCCAAGGGCTGGGGTGGTGAGAACTACTGTATGTTCCTTGCCGATGATCCGGCATGGGAACAGATTGTTCGCAACAAAGTCAAAGCATGTGAGGACCTGGGTTGTAAGGTGTTCCTCAACACCGAGTGAGGCCATGAATTCTATGCACTCCGGGCCGGAATGCAAAAATATGGTATCACCCCCAAGTTCGAATTCAAATCCATCATCGAATACTACGCCAAATGGATCAGGGAAGGAAAACTTCCCGTCAACTCCGATTGGAACAAGGACCTCAAGGTCAAATTCACCGTTCAAGACCCCTGCCAGCTGGTCCGCAAGAGCCTGGGCGATCCTATTGCCGAAGATCTCAGATTTGTTGTCGAATCCGTGGTCGGCAAGGAAAACTTCATAGACATGTACCCCAACAAGTCCAACAACTTCTGTTGCGGCGGCGGTGGCGGTACGCAGCAAACCGACTACAAGGATCAACGCGCCAAATTCGGCAAGGTCAAGACCGACCAGATCCTGGCCACAGGAGCGGATTACTGTATCGCCCCCTGTCACAACTGCCACTCCCAGATCCACTTCCTGAACGACTACTTTGAAGGCGGATGGTACACCGTCCATCTGTGGACCCTGATCTGCCTGTCTCTGGGCATCCTCGGTCCCGAAGAAAGAGAATACCTCGGTCCCAAGTTGAAAAACATCGGACTGTAGTTCTCCCGGAAGTGCCCATCAGTATACAAAAGGCCCTGCCCGATGTTCCGGGCAGGGCCTTTTGTCGTTTTCATATCAAACAATAATCTTGGGGGGGACCTGTGTGTCCGCCCTTTTCCGTGTCCGTCCTTTTCCGAGCACACCGTTCACCTTTGGCATAAACGCAAAAAAAAGGGCGGACACACAGATCCGCCCCTACGCTCGAGATATCTACGCATCGTGCGAATGCCCGTGACTGTGTTCATGGGTGTGTTCGTGGCTATGCGCATGCCCGTGTTCATGGGAATGTTCGTGGGAATGACCATCCCCTTCTTTATCGGCATAGAACACGGTCTCTCCGGTCTTGGGATCGTGATAGTGGTCCGAATGCTCGTGACCGTGACCATGTTCGTGTTCATGGTCATGATCCTGATTGTGGTAGTGTTCCTTGATGAACTTGGCGTACTTGGACGGCTTGCGCGCGCCGCATCCGCAATTTTTACACATGGACTCCTCCCGTGGTTATCGCTGTATCCGCTCTCGGTATATTGCTGACGCTATCCAACAGGTGAACCGGCACCAACCTGCCCCACCCCGGATGAGCAACCCGGATTTGCGGACATCTTTGTAACAATATCTATACCTATTCAGGACCAAATCTTGATGGTACAAATGTAGGAAATTGGAGGAATTCAGAGGGGTAAAAAATTAGCAACCAATACGCAAACCGCCACTCATTTCTGCCCCCCAACTTTCTAAAACCTCTTAACCCTCTCAAATCTCTCAAATTCCCTAAATTTCCCAACTCGGCAATCCTTATTCTGGAAAAATGCACCTGACTAGTTACCAATATCTTATTAAGGATTCTTCACTACTCCTGCAAAGGGCAAAAAGGCAAGCCCCCTGATCCTCTAGCCCATCGGCCATCCCGGACTTGCCAGCCGCTCGGTTCGTGCATAGTGACTGTGTTTTTTCGGTGTATGCCGTCATCATCACAATCCGTTTAGAAACAAGTCATCCAGACAGTCACGTTCCCAGGGGAGTACGGCATCCCAACATCCCTGTCATCCCGAACATGAATCGGGATCTCCAGGCTTCCGGCACATCCCCCTATCCGACACAGCAACCCTCTTGCAGCAAAAATTTATCATACCATGCACGACCACCCATCAAAGTCCATTCCGGCGGATTTCGATCTCGCCTCGTACGAATACCAACTCGACGAATCCCGCATCGCCCAGACCCCGGCGGGAAACCGAGAAGACTCCAAGCTTCTGGTTCTCGACCGCTCCAGCTCCGGCCAAAGGGCAACGGTGTTCAATTCCATAGCCGATCATCTTCCGGAAAACGCACTCCTTGTAGCCAACAACACCAAGGTCCTGCCGGCACGTCTTCTGGGGCACAAGGAAAGCGGGGGCAAGGCGGAGTTTCTTCTCCTCACGCCCCTTGTGCTCATCCATGGGACCCCGGACAGCTCCGGATGGACCAGGGCCGAGGTCCAGGGATTGCTCAAGGCCTCCAAATCGCCCAAAGAGGGCAGCAGGGTCATCTTCAGCGGGGAGCTCTTTCTCACCGTCATCAGTCGGGGAGCGTTCGGTCAAACAACGGTCATGCTCCACTGGAACGGAGACCTCACCGATCACTTCCTGAGCGGCGGCCACATGCCCCTGCCCCCGTACATCCGCCGGGAAGACCGGGAAGAAGACCGGGAGCGCTACCAGACGGTCTTTGCCCGTGAAGACAAGCTCGGATCCGTTGCCGCGCCCACGGCAGGACTGCATCTCACGCCTGCCGTACGGGAGAGCATGGCCCAAAAATCCATCACATGGGAGGAAATCACCCTATACGTGGGCTACGGAACATTTTCTCCCCTGCGTTGCCGGGATATCCGCGACCACTCCATGCACGCGGAGTACATCGAGGTGTCTGAAAAAACCGCCGCAACCATCGCCAGGGCCAAGGACGAAGGCCGGCCCATCGTGGCCCTGGGCACGACAACAGTGAGAACCCTTGAATCCATGTTCGCCAAGACCGGGGGGATCAACGCCTTTTCAGGGTGGACGGATCTGTTCATCACGCCCGGGTATCAATTCCAGGTGATTGATCATTTAATCACAAACTTCCACTTGCCCGGTTCATCTCTTATCGTCCTTGTCTCCGCCCTGGCAGGTAGAGACAGGATCAAAGAGGCCTATGCATTTGCCCTCGATCATGGGTTCCGTTTTTTTTCCTATGGTGACGCCATGCTGATCCTGTAATCCGGTCTTTCGTCCGTTCACCGATTCGCGCTTCGTGACCGGCCGGCACCGGGTGTAGGCTCCGTTGCGAAAATGACCATTACCCTTGCAGGATTTCAAAAAATGTTTGTGGATCCCCTCCCGGGGGGCTGCACAAACGGACGTTTCGTGAATCGCCCCTACGGGATTTTGGGTAATTATATGATGTTTTTGCACGTATGCTTAAGAGCGCATTGTCCCCACGTACACGCAACCCAAACCACCAAACGAGGATTCCCATGTCCAGAATCGTGATCCAGGAAGATCGGTGCAAGGGGTGCCTGCTCTGTACCCAGGTCTGTCCCACAGGCATCATTGTCCAGTCGAACCGGTTCAACCAGCAGGGCTACAAGGTTGCCGAGGTTCCCGAGGACAAGACGGACCTTTGTAAAGGGTGTGCCTTCTGTGCCGAGATCTGTCCCGATTATGCCATCACCGTGTTTCGGACCAGAACCTCTCCCGAAAAAGGAGAAGCGTCATGACCCAGCAGACACCACAACGCATGTTTGTCAAAGGCAACGAAGCCATCGCCCGGGGTGCTCTGGCAGCCGGATGCACCTGCTATTTCGGCTACCCCATCACTCCCCAGAACGATATCCCGGAGTTCATGTCCAAGGCCATCCGCGAGAACGGCGGCCAGTTCGTCCAGGCCGAGAGCGAGGTCGCCGCGGCCAACATGGTCCTCGGGGCCACGGCCTGCGGAATCAGGGCCATGACCTCCTCCTCCAGCCCGGGCATCTCCCTCAAGCAGGAGGCCATCTCCTACATGGCCGGGAGCGAACTCCCCGGGGTTATCGTAAACATGGTCCGCGGAGGGCCGGGTCTCGGAGATATCGGCCCCTCTCAAGGTGATTATTTCCAGTCCACCCGGGGCGGCGGTCACGGCGATTACCGGTTGCTCGTCCTCGCCCCGGCCTCGGGACAGGAAGCCTATGACCTGACCATCAAGGCCTTTGACCTGGCCTTCAAGTACCGCAATCCGGTCATGGTCCTGGGTGACGCCATCCTGGGCCAGATGAAGGAGCCCATCGTTCCCTGGACACCGGAAAATATCGACCCCGAGGAAGCCGCAAACTGGCGTCTGGACGGTGCTGCAGGCAGGCCGCCGCGCCTGCACAAGTCCCTTTTCCTCCAGGAAGGGGAACTGGCCGGCCAGAACATCAAGCTCCAGGAAAAATACACGGCCATGGAAGCGGAGATCGACTATGAAACCTTTCTGGTGGACGACGCCGATCTGGTGGTGGTGGCCTTCGGCTCCATCGGACGCATTGCCAAGTCGTCCATCCGCAAACTCCGGTCCATGGGTAAGAAGGTCGGTCTGATCCGGCCCATCACCGTGTATCCCTTCCCGTCGGAAATCCTCAAGGACCTGGCCAAACAGGGCAAAAAATTCCTGACCATCGAGCACAACATGGGCCAGATGGTCGAGGATGTCCGCCTGGCCATCCGGACCATCACGGATTCGGATTTCTACGGCTGCCTGCCGGGCAACCTGCCCACGCCCGATGATTTCGAAGAACCCATTCTCAAGGCACTGGAGGGATAACATGGAAGAACAACTCGTTTATACCCGTCCCGACGTAGTTGCCGACCGGGCCACCCATTATTGCCCCGGGTGCCACCACGGAACCATCCACAAACTGGTGGCTGAAACCCTCATCGACCTGGGTGTGGTGGACAAAACCATCTGCATCGGATCCATCGGCTGCTCGGTGTTCATCTACAACTACCTGAACCTGGACACGGTGGAGGCACCCCACGGACGCGCTCCGGCCGTTGCCACCGGGGTCAAACGGGCCCGGCCCGATAATTTCGTGTTCTCCTACCAGGGAGACGGCGACCTGGCCTCCATAGGCATGGCCGAGATCATGCACTGCGCCAACCGGGGTGAAAACGTGTCCGTGGTCTTTGTGAACAACACGGTCTACGGCATGACCGGCGGCCAGATGGCCCCCACGACCCTCCTCGGCCAGCGGGCCACCACCTGCCCCTCGGGACGGTGCGAAGAGCTCGAAGGACTGCCCATCAACATGGCCGAGATCATCGGCGGACTCGGCGCGACCGCATATTCCGCCCGGGTGGCCGTAGACACCATCAAAAACCTCAAAACGGCCAAAAAGGCCCTGCGCAAGGCATTTGCCTGCCAGGTAGAAAAAAAGGGTTTCGGATTCGTGGAATTCCTGGCCGCATGCCCGACCAACTGGAAGATGACCCCCATCCAGGCCAACGAACGGATCGCCAAGGAAATGATCCCCCATTTTCCGCTGGGAACCTTCAAAGACACGACAGGGGAGGAATAATGAGCATATACAACGATGTGGTGATCGCTGGATTCGGCGGCCAGGGCGTCATGCTCATAGGCAACCTTCTGGCCTATTCGGCCATGGAGGCAGGACTCAACGTCACCTACATGCCGGTCTACGGCCCGGAGATGCGCGGTGGGACAGCCAATTGCGCGGTGGTCATTTCCGATGAGGACATCGGTTCGCCCATCATCCATAGTCCGGTGAGCCTGATCATCATGAACCGCCCCTCCCTGGACAAGTTCCAGCCCAGGATGCAGGATGGTGGAATTATGGTCCTGAATACCTCATTGATTGACGCGGACCTGGCCGATACCGGGCGGGTCAAGGCCTACGGCGTTCCTTGCAACGATATTGCCGACAGCCTCGGCAACACCCGCATGGCCAACATGGTCGCTGCCGGTGCTTATGCCCAGGCAACGGGCGTGCTGACCATTGAGCAAATCCAGACCTGTCTGGAAAAGGTCATCTCCCCCCACTACGCCCATCTCATCCCCAAAAACAGCGAGGCCATTGCCGCGGGCGCGGCCCATGTGGCCGAACACGGCACTCTGTAACCAAACAAAACGCCGGTTCCTGAATGGAACCGGCGTTTTGTTTGTTGAACATTCCTTCTGATGAGCAAGGATCATCATCCATGGAAATCTACGGCATCCTGGGCCACCCTGCCGGCCACAGCCTGAGCCCGACCATCCATAATTGGGGATTTACCGCCAGGGGACTGGCCAAGACCTACCATTTCTTCGACATCGCCCCGGACAATCTGGCCACCTTCATGACCTGCGTCCGGACCCTGCCCATCCACGGACTGAGCGTGACCATTCCCCACAAGGAAACCATCCTGCCGTTCATGGACACCTTGACCGACACGGCCCGAGCGATCGGTGCGGTGAACACCGTCGTCAGAACCCAGGACGGCCGTCTTCTGGGGGACAATACGGATGTGACCGGGTTCCTCGCCCCCCTCATCGGCCAGGCCATCCGCCCGAAGACAGCCCTGGTCCTCGGCGCGGGAGGTGCTGCCCGGGCGGTTCTGTACGGTCTGGCGCAACTCGGTACCGCCACGGTTGTCACCTGCCGCAATGCCGGAACAGGCTCCCGGTTGGCCCGGGAAATGGAAGCGTCCTTTGTGGACTGGAATGACCGTTCCGGAGTCCAGGCCGAGTTACTGGTCAACACGACCCCGCTGGGCATGCGCGGAAAATTTTTGGAAGCCTCGCCCTGGCCTTTTTCCTTTTCAAACTGCCGGGTCTGCTATGACCTTATTTATACGCCCCGCATGACCACCTTTCTGTCGCAAGCCCGCAATGGGGGCAGGACCGTCATCTCCGGTCTGGATATGTTCGTCCACCAGGCAGCGGCCCAATTCAAACGCTGGACCCAACAGCCCCTTCCACTCCCCGGGGCCGCACTACTGGTGGCTTCACGGCTTGCCCCTCCGCCTGAGGCCCAGAATGGACCGGTTGGGCAGACAATGGGTCCAGCCTGACCGTCTACCCAGGATGATACCGGGATAACGGATTTCCGCTTTGACAACCCGTTGTCCCAGGACCAACGATTCGAGCCCCCTGGCGATGGTTTCGACCCCTGGCAATTCCGACATATCTTCCCCCCAAGGACCCCGGTCCATCATAAAAAGAGCGGGCCTGCCGGCCCGCTCTTGAACACTGCGTGGTACAACCGATTCGATCACTGATCGACATAGATTTTAATCCTGTCCCCGGGGCGCAGGATAGACCGACGGTTCAGGTTGTTCCAGGCAAAGAGATCCTTGGTCGTCACCCCGAACCTGCGGGCGATCCTCCACAAGTTGTCTCCCTTGCGCACATGGTAGCGGACCAGCCGTCTGAATTCCTTGGCCGCCTTCTTCCGGGCAAGCTTGGCAGCGGTGCCTGATCCGTCCGGTATATAGAGCTTCTGTCCTATCTGTAACCCCCGTCCCGACCGCATACCATTGGCCCGCAGGAGGGTTTTGGAAGAGGTACCGAATCGTCTGGCGATATCCCATATGGTATCCCCTTTTTTGACCCGATAGTTGGCCCGTTTCTTGGCCAGGACCCGAGTATTGGACAGGGCCTGGGTACTGCTCCCCTTTCCGGGGATCATCAAACGCTGTCCCGGGCGGAGAAGATTCTTATGGTACCCGTTGACCTTCTTGAGAACGGCGATGGGGACACCGTACCGGCGGGAAATTCTCCACCATGAATCACCGCGGCGGACCCGGTAGTGCTTGTATCCGGCATATGGGCGGGCCTTGGGAGAATCCAGGTATTGTTTGGCCAGGGTTATCTTGGATGGTGGAAGATAGACGTCACAGGTCTTGCCGGGTGGGGAGACCTGCCTGCGGAAGGCGGGATTCATGCGGCGGAACCCTTTCCAGGAAAGACCGGCGTGTGAGGCCAGGGCGAGGAGATCCGTCCCCCCCTTGACCCGGACCAGCTCGGTCCCGGTTGTAGCGTCCCAGTTGATCGGTTCGAAACCGAGCTCTTCGAGATTCTGGACGATCTTGAGAATGGCGATAAACTTGGGAACATAGTGCCGCGTCTCACGCTTGAGGTATCTGCGGGTCTTGGCCAGATCGAAAAAATTGTCACATCCGGTCCGGCGCAGGGCCCGACCGATGGTCCCTTCACCGGCATTGTAGGCGGCAAGGGCCAGGTACCAATCGTTGAAATCCTTATAGAGTCGTTTCAGATATCCGATGGCCGCCTCTGTGGCCATGAAGGGATTGCGGCGCTCATCAAGCCACCAGCCCACCTGCAGACCAAAACGCCGACCAGTGGCAGGCATGAACTGCCACATACCCGCAGCCCCTGCCCAGGAATAGGCCCACGGATTAAAACCGCTTTCGGCAAAGGGAAGAAAGATGAGATCCTGGGGCAGCCCCTGCTTCTTGAATTCATCACGCAGATACGGCAAGTAGGGCTCCGCCCGCTTGAGCCATCGGGCAAAGGTTTTCCTGTGTTTGCGGGTATAGTAGCGGAAATAGAGCTGGACATCCTTTGTGTCCCGAAGGTCGAGATCAAAATGGATATTGGGTTCCGTCTTGAGGGCGGTCTCTTCCTGGGGGGTCAAGGGAGTGGACGCATCCACGGAAGGCGGAACAACGCTCGGTTCGACCTCCTCGACCAGCGCGGTCTCCTCTTCATCCGGAATAACCGTTGACTGATCGGGCCGCGTGGCGTTGGGGGATACAACGGCCGCCCCGTCCCCCAGCCCGGGGGATCCGTCCGTAGGGACCTTGGCCACGGCCATCTCGGGCGCTATGTGACGGACAGTTTGGTGGCCGGGAGCGCAGGCAGTGGTCATGGCCAGCGCAATGAACAAAACAAAGATATTGTAACGCACAGGGACCTCGTAAAAAACACTCGTCGTGGTGGATAAAACAAACGTTGACAACAACGCGCCTGCACCCCACACGGGAAGCAAGAATTTTCATCGCTAGCGTAAACCCTGGCGGATTGCAACAATGGCGAGTGGCCGCGGAACGCCCGTGCCCATGCCCCAGCATCCCTGAGACCCCATCAACCTGTTTTCCCGTTATCGGCCCACAAAGGACAGCGTATGAACCAGGACACATCCAACCACCTTGTCATAGGCCGCAAACCAGTCACCGAACTCTTGCAAACCACTCCGGAAAAAATCGAAACAGTGTATCTCCTGGACCGAGCCGGCCGCGATATGCAAGCGATCCAGACGATCTGCCGTGCCCAACGCATCAAATACAAACGGCTGCCCGCGGACAAACTCAGTCGCATCTTTTCCGGCACCCACCAGGGGGTTGTCGCGCGGGTGGTCTCCCAGGGATTCTGTCCGCTGGAAACGCTGATCGACAAGGTCCGGACCACCCCTTTTCCGCTCATTCTAGCCCTTGACCAGGTCCAGGACCCAGGAAACCTGGGCACCCTGAGCAGAACCCTCTATGCCTTCGGGGGAGCGGGGATCATCCTGCCCAAGAACCGCTCCGCCTTTCCCGGGCCGGCTGCGTCACGCGCCTCGGCCGGGGCATTGGAAAAAACCCCCATCACCCAGGTGACCAACCTGGCCCGGAGCCTGGAAACATGCGCACAGGCCGGCCTGACCATATACGCGACGGCCATGCAGGACCGGGCCCGGGACCTGTTCACCGAGGACCCCGTATTTCCCGCTGTCCTGGTGCTGGGCAACGAAGAAAAAGGGATCCGACAGGGCGTCCTCAAACGGTGCGCCCAGGTCCTGACCATCCCCATGGCCGGGACCTTCGACTCCCTGAATGTCGCCCAGGCCGGGGCCGTGGTCATGGGACAATTCCTGCGCGGGCTGCGCGTTTCCTGAAGTTGGTCAGGGGATGTTATTTGATATACTGGGGAAAATTGAGGAAGAGCTCCCGGGTGTAGTTGATCATCTTGTCCATGATCCACGGAAATGCCACCAACAGGGCGATGAACACGGCCAGTATCTTGGGGACAAAGGTCAGGGTCATCTCCTGGATCTGTGTGGCCGCCTGGATGATGCTGACGATGACCCCGACGATGAGGCCGACCCCAAGCATGGGCATGGCTATGGAAAGGGTCACTTCAATGGCCTGTCTGGCAAAACCGACGACAAAATCCGGTGTCATAGACACTCCTTGATGGGTTAGCGGGCAGGGTGGTGGGGGGAACAGGGGACAGAGGACGACACGGAAAAAAGGTTGTCACTTTGTAGACCGGATTTTAGCCCTCCGTCCTCCACGGCGTTGGCCGGGATCTTGAAGGACATGGACGTGGCAGGAGGCCACAATGATGCCGGATCCGTGACGATCCCGGATCAAGTCCGGAACGACGGTTGTTATTCCACCGTTCGCCGCCCCCGGATCTATCCGTGTTCCCCTGGTGACCACGGGTTCCTCCTCACATGAAGCTGTTGACCAGGGAACCCAAAAGCAGATTCCACCCGTCGACCATGACGAACAAAAGGATCTTGAACGGTAGGGACACCATGACCGGAGGGAGCATCATCATACCCATGGACAAAAGGACACTGGCCACGACCATATCCAGGATGAGAAAGGGAACATAGAGGAGAAAACCGATCTGGAACCCCGTCTTGAGCTCACTGATGATATAGGCAGGGACGAGCAATTTCGTCCGCACCTCGTCCTTGGACTTGGGACGCTCCAGCCCGGAGATGGTATAGAATATGGAAAGATCCTTTTCCCGCGTATGTTTGAAAAGGAATGAACGTAAGGGGACCTCGGCCCTTGCCAGGGCCTCCTTGTACCCTATCTCTTCATTCAAATAGGGCTGCAGGGCCTCGGAGTTTATTTGTGACCCCACAGGGGTCATGATGGCGACGGTGACAAAGATGGCCAGACCCGCCAGGACCTGGTTGGGAGGCATCTGCTGTGTGCCCATGGCCTGGCGCAGGAAATGGAAGACAATGATGATCCTGGTGAAGGAGGTCATGGTCAGAACAATCCCCGGAGCCATGGTCAACACCGTGAACAGGGCCAGGATTTCCAAAAGTACGGAGACCTTTTCAGGGGAGGTCTGGTCCCCGGAAAGGGTCAGGGAAAGGGAGGGCATCGAGGGATCGGCCGCCCCGGCCAGGACCGGAACGGCGAGGAATACGAGGCTAATCAGGGCGAGAAGGGCCGGTCTTTTGGGTGGTCGATCCAAGAACGTCTTCAAAGGTCGTGGTATCATCCGCGGTCATCTCCGTGACAAGATTTATCTGGGTGTCGGTAACCCCCAGCACGAGAATTTTATTCAAGAAGCGGACCACGACCAGACTGCGTTTGGGGCCGAGCCCCAATTGTCCGAGTATCTTCAAGTCATGGCCCCCCGCCATGGAGAGCCCCGCCTTGTGTCCGAACCGTTTCAAAAGATAGAGCAGCCCGAGAACCAGGGCCAGGATAACAAAGAGCCAGCCCATCATATGCAAAAAATCCCCTAGATAGGATCCCTGCTCCGAGAGTGCGGTGGCGTTAGGCAAGTTGTTTCACCCGTTC
Source organism: Desulfoplanes sp. (assembly GCF_054921335.1). Lineage (NCBI taxonomy): Bacteria > Pseudomonadati > Thermodesulfobacteriota > Desulfovibrionia > Desulfovibrionales > Desulfoplanaceae > Desulfoplanes > Desulfoplanes sp. Next base: position 48,790 of record NZ_JBUDSQ010000009.1, read on the forward strand.
GATGGGACTGATGATATCGGTCAGGCGGACACCGAATTTTTCGTTGATGACCACGGCCTCTCCACGGGCCACAAGTTTCCCGTTGACCATGATCTCCAGGGGTTCTCCGGCCAGCTTGTTCAGCTCGATGACCGAGCCCTGCCCAAGCTGCAAGAGCTCGTTGATCAGGAGTTGTGTGCTCCCCAGCTGGGCGCTCACAGTCAAGGGGATATCCAGGATGAAATCAAGATCGCGCTTGGTCTTTTCCCCCTGTCCCGCCTTGGCCTCGGCTGTCAAATTTTTGAACTCATACTCCCGTCCCTGCCGGGCCTCGACCCCCTGGTTCTGTTCCTTGGTGATCTGTTCATGCTCATCCTGGGCCAAGGCGGCGGCCCATTCGTCGGCCAGGGCATCCTCGCCGGATCCCTTGTCCGGCCCTCCCTGGTCCTCGCTCAAGGCCGCAGCCCATTGCGCGGCGAGGGCGTCCTCGTCCTGCCCCCCTCCCGTCTCCTCTCCGCCACCATCCTGTTCCAAGGCAGCGGCCCATTCCTCAGCAAGTTTGTCCTGGTTGTCCTGATCCGTCATAATCTCTCCCTGGCCTTGGATGGCCACCGTTTATGGGGCCATGGCCTTGGTGGCCCGTCCGACCGAAGGCCGTCCACGCCACACGTATACATCCGGAAGTCCCGAAACCCGTTTCCCTTTTTCCCTGTTCTCTGCGGCAACGGGCAAAGAGCACCGGCTAGAAATGGGTTTCTTCTTCCTTGAAAATCTGGAGCGCCTTGTTCCCTTTGACCACTCCGGGCCGCCCATGGAATTTAAGAACCCCCTGGACCTCCGCCCGGAGCATGTCGTCCTCGTCCGCATCCAGGAGGATGACATCCCCGACACTGAGGTTGAGCAGCTGCCTTCCGCTGAGTTCGCATCCACCCAAGGTGACGTCCATAGTCACCGGGGTCTCCATGAGTCGGTCCCTGAACCGGGAGATCCAGGCATGGTCGACCTCCAACCGTTCGGACTGGAACGCCGCATACAGTTTGGAACGGATGGGCTCGATGGTCGCATAGGGCAGAGCGACAAGCATGGACCCGATGGAATTCTCCAGCTCCACCTCAAAGGATATGACCACGACCACGTCGCTTGGGGGCACGATGGATGCGAACTGGGGATTGATCTCAGAGCGGACCAGTTCGATGTTCACTTCGTGCACGGGCCGCCAGGCATCTTCGAGGTTGGTCAACAAAAACCTGACCACGGTATCGATGATCCGCTGTTCAATGGCGGTAAAATCCCGCCCCTCGACCTTGGGTTGTGATCCGGCCCCGCCAAAAAAATTTTCCACCAGGGAAAAGACCAATCGGGTGTCCACGATGAGGATGGCGTTCCCACGCAGGGGCTCGATCTTGAAGATATTGATGCTCGTGGGCACGGGCAGGGAACGCATGAAATCCCCGAACTTGGACATATCGATGGACACGGGATTGACATCGACGCGTTTGCGAACGGAGTTGGCCAGCGAGTTGGACGAAAGCCGGGAAAACCGGTCGTTGATGATCTCCAAAACAGGCATCCGGCCACGGATAATCCGGTCCTGGTTGGCAAGGTCAAAAGCGACAATATCCCCTTCGTCCGCAGCCGCATCGTCAGCGACCTCGATCTCTCCGCCGGAAAGCCCCCGGAGCAGGGCATCGACCTCATCCTGATTGAGAATCTTGTTCATACGCTTGTCCACACTTCCTTGGGCCGCTCATGGCCCGTGGTTCCCGCATCCTTACTGGACGATGAATTCCGTGAAATAGACATTGGACACCTTGCCCGTACCCAGAATCTGCCCAAGCCGGGACATGATCTCGTTCTTGAGGGCGATCTTGTCTTCCATGGAGGACAGATCCTCGTAGGTCTTGCTGGACAGGAGCAGGAGCAGGGAATCCTTTATCCTCGGCATGGCCTCCTCGGTTTTTTCAAGTACGGCCAGGTTCTTCACTTCAACATCCAACGACAGCTTGAGATACCTCCTGCCGAGGGGATCGGCGAGGTTGACCACAAAGGCGGGAATGGAAAACATCTGGGACCGCTCTTCCCCCTCCCCTGAACTCTCATCCCCGGAGGTCCCGTCAGCGGATCCGCCTTCACCCTGGACTGCGGACTCCCCCGGGACATTTTTTTGGGCAAAAAAATGCTGGTAAGCAAAGAATCCCCCCGCCCCGATACACGCCAACAAAATAATAAGGATCAGCCATTTGACAATGCCTCGCTTGCCTTTTTTGGGGGCTTCGCTCTCTGTATTCTTGGTGTCTGCCACGTCGTCGCCTTCCTCACTGGTTGCTATCGCGCCATCCAAGGGGTGCATCCCCTTTGGAGGTGTTTCTTGTTTTTCATAGGTAGGTAAAGGAACCGGTCTTGACCAGTATTTCAATGCGTCGGTTCTTGGCCCGACCTACCGGCGTGTCGTTGTCGGCAATGGGAAAATTGGGGCCGTATCCCGACACGGAAAAACGTTGGGATGAAATACCCATGGAGATGAGAGAACGCAAGACCGACAGGGCCCGGCGGGCCGAAATCTCGTAATTATCGATACTGCCACCGGGAATGGAGTCGGTATACCCGGCAATGTTCACCCTGGCCGTGATCGCCATGAGAAACCGTCCGATCTCCTGGACCACCCCCTTGCCGGCCGGATCCAAGGTTGTCTGCCCCAGGGGGAAAAGAATCTTGTCCGTCAGGACCAGGGCCACCCCCTCGGGACGTTTGAGGACCATGAGATTGGCATCCAGCGTGCTCCTGGATATCTCCGGGGGCAAGACATCGTCGGGAAAAAGCAGGTCCTTGATCCTGTCGGGGTTGTTGATGGCATCAAGAGGGTTCTCCAGGAGCTTACGCAACATCTCGTACCGCCTCTCTATCTTGCTCGCCCCGGGCGCGGTCAGGTGGCTCACGTTGTGTTTGAAGAACGAGGCCACCTCCATGACGATACTCTTGTTCATGGACGACATGGACAAAAGCAGGACGAAAAAGGTCAAAAGCAGGGTCATCAGATCGGAAAACGTGACCAGCCATCCGGAACCTCCCCCGCCCCCTGCGGTCGCCTTCTTTTTCTTCTTGGCCATAGTGGTCGCTCCCGCGCCCTGTTGACCGTCCTCCATCCAACAGCGGGGTCACTCCCCGGTCGTCGCGTTGAGATCGAAAACAAAGTCATGGTACATATAGGTATCCTTCGTGAGTGCCCCCCCTTTTCCGGCCTCCCGGGCCATCTGGTGGCTCCACCCGCTGCCGCGTCGGTCCAGGATGAACTCGACCCGTCTATTGGCCCTCCGCCCCTGGGGAGTCGTACTCGTCGCCTTGGGTCTGAATTTTCCAAACCCCTCCATGCGCACGTTTTCCGGGTCCACCCCCCCCTTGAGAAGGGCCCGGTAGACACTCAGCACCCTTTGCAAGGAAAGATCCCAGGAAAGATCCACCCCTCGGTCGTCCTCCCCGACCACGTAATCCGCGCGGAATTCCGAACGGAGGGATCCGGTGTGCCCGGTAATAAGCAGTGGATATTTTACCCTGGCAAATACGGGTATCAGACGCTGCAGGGTTTCACGCCCCCGGGCCGAGAGCCGGGTCTCTCCCGGTCCGAACAGGATCCGGGTATCCACGGAAAAAACCTGGATGAACCGATTGGACTGGAAGTCGAAATCCTGGCCATCCTCCTCCCAGACGAGCTCCCTGAGCGGTTCGAGATCCTTGCTGGGAACATCCTCCATGGGTCCGGGCTCCGAGGTCGACGTGGTCGGCTTGGTCGTCAGGGGCTGCACACTCCCCTTGCCCGGACCAAAGGCCCCCATGATCGACCCGAGGGACACCTTGGTCTTTCTTTCGTCCACCAGAGATGCCAGACTGAGCAGGAGAACGAAAAAGGTCAAAAGCAGGGTCATCAGATCGGAAAACGTGACCAGCCAGGCCGGAGAACCGTCTTCTTCTGCCGTGTTCTTCTGTTTCCTGCCCATACCGTTCCTTCATTGCGTTACTACGGTTGCCTTCCAACCAGCCAAAGATTCTCCCGATCCCCTTTCTCCCGGATCAATCGCTGACCTTACGGATCTTTGGGGGGAGAAAACTGTTCAGCTTCTCTTCGATGACCCGAGGGTTCTCCCCTTTTGAGATGGAAAGCACCCCTTCAAGGATCATTTCCCTGACCAGAACCTCTTCTTTGCTCCGCGTCCGTAACTTACCCGCAAGGGGGTTGAAGACCAGATTGGCGAGAACGGCCCCGTAAAACGTGGTGATCAGGGCAACGGCCATGGACGGTCCGATCGTACTTGGGTCGCTCATGGTCTGGAGCATGAGGATGAGCCCGATGACCGTCCCGATCATTCCCAGGGCCGGGGCAAACCCGCCCATGACGGAGACCACCTCGGCACCGCTACCGTGACGCTCTTCGAGATAGGCGATTTCCGTCTCCAGGATATCCCTGATGATCTCGGGTTCCAGTCCGTCCACGGTGAGCTGAAGGCCCTTTTTCAGGTAATCGTCATCGATCTCCTTGATGAGCGGCTCCAGGGAAAGGATCCCTTCCCTGCGGGCCCTCTTGGCGTACTCCATGAATTTTTCGATGATCTCGGCCGGAGAATCGACACTGCTGAATAACGTCTTTTTGATGACCCCCATGACCCCGAGAACATGCCCCAGGGGATAGTTGACCAGGGTCGCGCCGATGGTCCCCCCGACCACGATGAGCAGGGCGGGGACATTGACAAAAAGAAGCACATTTTTGCCGATCGCCCCCAATACAAGACCAAAGGCCAATAAAATCCCGATTATTGTTGCCAGATCCATGAACCGCTCTATGTGTTATATTTTTGACATCTCGGGCAATAATCAATGCAAGATAAAGGCCAACAACCTATTCTACCCCCAGGGAAGACAGGAATCCCAGGTCGTCGGTCCACCGTGCCCGGACCTTGACCCACAGGTCCAGATAGACCTTCGATCCCACCAGGTCGACGATTTCGGGACGGGCCATCGAGCCGATTTGTTTCAGAGTCCGCCCCTGCTTGCCGATGATCATCCCCTTGTAGTTGGCCTTGGAGACGTAAATGGTCGCGGCGATATTCACCAGCCCCAACTCCGGATCCCGTTCCCATGCCTCAATGGTCACGGCGAGGTTGTAGGGAATCTCGGCCTGCATGGTCATGAACAGCTTCTCGCGTATGATCTCCGTGACCATGAACCGGACCGGCAGGGTGGACAGCTGGTCCTCATCATACGTTGGGAGCCCCCGGGGGAGCAACCCGACTACACCTTTGAGCAGCGCGTCCACCCCGGTCCCCTTGGCCGCAGAAACAGGAAATATGTCGGTCCCTGGCCATTGTTCCCCGCATTGGGCCAAAAGCGGGAGCAGCCGCTCCCTGGATCCGATCTTGTCGATCTTGTTCAGGACTACGATCGTGGGCAGTCCGGACCGTTTGAGCGGGGCGATAAGCGGCCCCACATCCTTGCGCCAACGCCCCTCTCGGCCGAGATATCGCGTCGCATCGAGCATGAGGACGACCAGATCCGCACCGTACAGAGCGTTCCACGCGGCATCGACCATGCGCTGGTTCAGGCGCACCCGGCTCTGGTGGATCCCCGGTGTGTCCAAAAAAATGGCCTGGACCCCTTCCCGGGTAAAGATCCCGCTGATCTGGTTCCGGGTCGTTTGGGGCTTGGGGCTGACTATGGCCACCTTTTCTCCGACAATGGCATTGAGCAATGTCGATTTTCCGGCATTGGGAGGACCGATAAGGGCGACAACGCCGGAACGGTACGGTGTGGGGCTCTCTGTCATATTACCTACCTTGGGTACATTACCCTACTATACACTATTAAGTCCGACGGCCGAAGGGGACCCAGCAGTCGCCGCTGTGATCGTTTGCTAGCGGGCTACGCAATATATCCCCCGTGCACAAGAGCCGGCCTGTATGAATTTTTCCTTGCCCTCGGCCTGGTCCATAGCTATACGCGCCCCATTATGGGTAAAAATTTAATCATAGTCGAGTCACCCGCAAAGGTGAAGACGATCAAAAAATTTCTTGGCAAGGGCTATACTGTGGAGGCCTCGGTGGGCCACATCCGCGACCTCCCCACCAAAATTCTCGGGGTCGACGAGGACCACGACTTCACCCCGGACTACCAGATCATACCTAGCAAGAAAAAAGTGGTCAGTGGATTGCGGGCCGCGGCCAAAAAGGCGGACACCGTGTATCTCGCTCCCGACCCCGACAGAGAGGGAGAGGCCATTGCTTGGCACATAGCCGAAGTGATCCGCAAACAGAACGACAATCTCAAGCGGATCACCTTTAACGAGATCACCTCCAGGGCGGTCAAGGGGGCCCTGGAGCGTTCCACGGACCTGAACAGGGATCTCTTTGACTCCCAACAGGCCCGCCGCATCCTTGATCGGATCGTTGGGTACAAGATTTCGCCACTGCTCTGGAAAAAGGTCAAACGGGGCATCTCTGCCGGACGGGTCCAGTCCGTGGCCCTTCGACTCATTGTCGAGCGTGAAAAGGAGCGTCAGGCGTTTGTCCCCGAAGAGTATTGGGTCTTTTCCGTTCTCCTGGCCGGAGCCACCCCCCCCCCCTTCGAGGTCCAGCTGTGGAAAATCGACAACCATCCGCCAAAAATCGGTTCTGCAGACCAGGCAAGTGTTCTGGAAAAGGCCCTGGAAAAGGCCGCCTTCAGGGTGGAAAAAGTCGTGGAGAAAGAGCGCAAACGCCAGCCGCGTCCGCCATTTATCACCTCGACCCTGCAGCAGGAAGCCAGCAACCGGCTGGGGTTCTCTGCAAAACGGACCATGATGGTCGCCCAGCGCCTCTACGAGGGCGTCGAACTCGGAGCCCGCGGGACCACGGCCCTGATTACCTACATGCGTACCGATTCCGTACGGATTTCCGATGAAGCCCGCGGGACCGCGGAGTCATGGATCAAGAAACAACTCGGGCCCGAATACTATCCGGAAAAACCCCGCAAGTTCAAATCCAAGGGGGGGGCACAGGACGCCCACGAGGCCATCCGCCCGGTCGACCCCCTGCTCACCCCGCAGGAAGTGGCCCCCTTTGTTCCCAAAGAACAACTGGGCCTGTACCGGCTGATCTGGGAACGGTTCATCGCCTCACAAATGGCCCCGGCAAGGTTTTGGGACACCACGGTGACGGTCAGTGCCGACACGACCCTGTGGCGGACCAAAGGAGAGAGGCTCATCTTTCCGGGATTCTTGAAGGTCATGAGCGGCGAGCAATCCCTGGGGGGGAAAAACATCGAACTCCCCCGTCTCGAACAGGGGATGGAACTGGGGCTGGAACGGCTCACCAAGGAACAAAAATTCACCCAGCCCCCGGCACGATTTTCCGAGGCCTCACTCGTGCGCAACCTCGAAAAACTCGGCATCGGCAGACCGTCCACGTACGCAACCATCATCTCCACTCTCAAAGACCGTGAATACGTCGCAACGGACGAGGGCCACTTCGTTCCCACCGACCTCGGTACCGTGGTCAGCGACCTCCTGGTCGCCCACTTTACCCAACTCATGGATGTGGGCTTCACCGCCCATATGGAAGAGGATCTGGACAAGGTCGCCGAAGGACGGCGCAACTGGGTCGAGCTGCTCAAGGATTTTGCCAAGGGGTTCTACCCCACCCTGGACAAGGCGGCCAAGGAAATGGCCGCGGTCAAGGGGGGCCTGGAAACCGACCTTCCCTGCCCGAAATGCGGCAGCCCGCTGGTCATCAAATTCGGAAAGAACGGCCCCTTTCTGGCATGTTCCGCGTACCCGGGATGCGGCTTCACCAGCAACTATACACGTGACGAAAAAGGGACCATCCACATTGATGTGGACAAAGACGCCGGCAAAAAAATGGGGACCTGTCCCCAATGCGGCGGGGACCTGGTCCTCAAAAAATCCCGTACCGGAAGCCGGTTCATCGCCTGCAACAACTATCCCGACTGCAGATATACCCTCTCCTTCTCCACCGGTGTCGCCTGCCCCAGGGAAGGCTGTCCCGGGGAATTGGTCGAAAAGAGCTCCCGTAGGGGCAAGGTCTTTTATGCCTGCAACCAATACCCCCAATGCGACTATGCGGTCTGGGACTGGCCGGTGGATAAGCCCTGCCCGGAATGCGGGTCGAAAATACTCGTGCGCAAGACGACCAAGTCCCGAGGGACCCATCTCGCCTGTCCGGAAAAAGGCTGCAAATACTGGAAACCCCTCGAGGACAACGGATAGACCGCTACCGCCATGCAGGTAACATTCAAGCGTCATATCAAGCTGCCCGATCCCGCAACATTGCAACGGTGTGTTCGGGGGCCCGAGCTCGGTCCGGGAATCCTTTTTTTTTCAGGCGGTTCCGCCCTGAAGGCATTGAGCCGAGAACTGATCGCGTATACCCACAATTCAATCCACATCATCACCCCCTTTGACTCGGGGGGAAGTTCCGCTGTCCTCCGCAACTCCTTTGATATGCCTGCCATTGGCGACCTGCGCAGCCGGCTCATGGCCCTGGCGGACAGGTCGGTGCTCGGGTACCCGGAAATCCGGACCCTCTTTTCCCACCGGCTGGGGAGCAAACACTCCCAGGGGGCCCTGGAGAGGGAACTGCAGGAGATGATCCGCGGCACCCACCCCATGGTCGGATCCATCCCTTTGCCCATGAGGACGATCATTCGGCGTTATCTGCACCGGTTCTATTCCAACATGGACCGTTTTTTTGATCTGCATGGGGCGAATATCGGCAATCTCGTGCTCACCGGAGGCTTCCTGGCAAACGACAGGGATCTTGAATCCACGTTGTTTATCTTCTCCCAGTTGGTCAAGGTCCGGGGAAAGGTCAACGCAGTACTCAGCGATCCTCTGCACCTGGGGGGACGGTTGCGGGACGGGACGATTGTCCACGGCCAGCACGCCCTTACCGGCAAGGAGGTCCCCCCCATCGCAGCTCCCGTGGCGGAGATATTTCTCTGCGGTCCATCCGGGGACATCCCCCCGGTCCCTCCGGCCATCTCTACCGAAGTCCACAACCAGATCGCCGGGGCCGACCTCATCTGCTACCCCATGGGCAGCTTTTACACCAGCCTCATAGCCAACCTCCTTCCCCACGGGGTCGGGCAGGCCGTGCAGAAGGCCCGGTGTCCCAAGATATATATTCCCAGCACGGGGCAGGATCCAGAAACCATCGGGATGGACATTGGGGAGCAGGTCCGAACCCTGCTCAACTACCTGCGTAACGATGCCCCCGGGAGCATCTCCACCGAGGACGTCCTTGACTTCGTCCTTCTGGACCGGAACTCCAAAGCCTATGGAACGGATGTCGACCGCCGCTCTTTGGAAAAATTCGGGATCAGGGTCCTGGAGGCCGATCTGGGAACGGAGGCCGAGGACACACCGCTATCCCCGAAAAAACTCGTACACCTCCTGGTCTCCCTCGCCTGAATCCCCGCCGCTTCTCTCGCCGTGGGCTCACAGCCTTGCATGGATGAACCTATCCTTGCGGGACAAGTCCTTGACGATCCCGCAGTATTCCCATCTCCGGAACAGCGTTCTGGCCGCGGGTCCCTGGGACCACCCCATCTCGGCCACAAGGGTCCCCCCGGGCTTGAGCACCAAACGGGCCCCTTGCTCAATACGGCGCAGGCATTCAAGGCCCTCCGGGCCTGCCACAAGGGCCCTTTTGGGCTCGTATCCGGCCACCTCGGGACTGATCCCTTTGAATTCAGGGTCGGATATGTACGGGGGATTGGTCACCACGAGGTCGAGACTCTGCGGTAAGAAAGGGGCCAAGAAATCCGAGCGGATCAGGAGCAGACGGCGGCCGGCCCCATGGGCAAGCATGTTGGCACGTGCCACGGACAGGGCGCCGGAATCGATGTCCACACCGTATCCCACGGCATGGGGGAAATGGAGTGCAAGGGTCACGGCCACAACACCGCTCCCAGTGCCCAGATCGGCATATGTGAAGGAGGAAGAGGGGGGAAAGAGCCCCTGGATGTACTCGACCAGCTCTTCGGTCTCGGGGCGGGGGATAAGAACTGACGGACCAACCTGGAAATCGAGTCCGAAAAACTCCTTGGTCCCGACCAGATAGGCCACGGGCTCACCCTGAACACGGCGGGCAACCAATGCATGGAACGTTTGCGTCTGTCGGGGGGAAACCGCATGCCCGGGATGGACCAGGAGTTCGAGGCGGCGGACACCGAGAACATGGGCCAGTAAAACCTGGGCAGAAAGTTTGGGGGAGTCGATGCGGGCAATACGGAGCTGGTCTTCGGCCTCCCTGAGAGCAAGAGCGACCGTCGTTTCCATGTATCTAGGCCTGGACGTCCTGCTGCATTGCCTGGGTCTGGTAGTGCTGGATCAGGGGATCAAAAACCCCGTCCAGATTCCCCTGCATGACATGGTCGAGATTATACAGGGTCAGATTGATCCGGTGGTCCGTGACCCTGCCCTGGGGAAAATTGTATGTCCGGATACGCTCCGACCGGTCACCACTGCCAACCTGGGATTTGCGCTGGGAATTGTACTCATCCTGCTGCGCTTCCTGGGCCTGCTGGAACAGGCGGGCCCTGAGAACGGTCATGGCCTTGGCCTTGTTCTTGATTTGTGATTTCTGGTCCTGGCAGGTAACAACCAGCCCCGTGGGTATATGGGTGATACGCACGGCGGAATCCGTCGTGTTGACGCACTGCCCCCCGGGACCAGATGCCCGGTAGACATCGATGCGGAGATCTTCCTGGCGGATTTCCACTTCGACCTCTTCGGCCTCTGGAAGGACGGCCACGGTCACTGCGGAGGTGTGGACCCTGCCCTGGGACTCCGTCGAGGGAACCCGCTGGACCCGGTGGGTGCCTGACTCAAACTTGAGCCGGCTGTATACCCGCTTTCCGCTGATCGCCGCGACCACTTCCTTGAATCCCCCCGATCCGGTTTCATTGGCGTCCATGAGTTCGACCTTCCAGCCCATGATCTCGGCATACCTGCTGTACATCCTGAAAAGATCGGCAGCGAACAGCGCGGCCTCCTCCCCTCCGGTTCCGGCCCGGATTTCGAGAATAATATTCTTTGAATCCAGGGGGTCCTTGGGGGTCAAGAGGGACTGGAGCCGGGTTTCGATATCCTGGAACCGTTGGCGGAGCTCTTCCTGCTCCATGGCCGCGAGCTCGCGGATCTCCGCGTCGGAATCCTTGAGCATCCCATTGTTTTCTTCCAGCTGCGTCCGGATCTGCTTGTACGCGTCAAAGGCCGAAACGATGTCGGAAAGTTCGGCATGCCGTTTAGTGAGCTTGGCGTACCGGTCCTTGTCCGCAAAAACATCCGGAGAACTGAGCTCACGCTCGATCTCCCTGAATTTACGTTCGATATCTTCGAGTTTACCGATCATTTCAGTTCCCTTTGAACAAGTGGACCTACCAGAAATGGCTGGAGCGGGTCGTGGTAGCGCAACCATACCCAAACGACCATCCCTCCGCGCTGGGGCACATGCTCCAGAGGCGAACGGATGGTCGTTTGGGATGGGAAAAGACGCGCCCTACGAGGCGTCCTTGTTGACAAACTTGGCGTATTTCTTACGGAAACGGTCAATACGTCCGGCCGTATCCACAAACCTCTGTTCCCCGGTATAAAAGGGATGGCAGTGCGAGCAGATTTCAACCTCGATGGTCTCACCAACGGTCGATTCCGTATCGAACTCAAAGCCACAATGGCAGCTGACCTTTGTTGTATACGTCTTGGGATGGATTTTTTCTTTCATTGATTACCTCCGTTATTCTAGGAAACGGGGTTAATAGCTCATGGCCTCCTAAATGGCAAGCACAAAAGCACACACCAGTGCGGAAACACCTGAGAACCGTCCAGGGGACCACCGGGGAGAGAGAAAGGCCCGACAAAACGATCCGAAATCAGATCAGGCCTTTGGAAAGATTGATGGATATATTGAAGGCCACGGAAAAGAGGTGGTGGATGAAATCGACATATTCGACAGCGACGTTGTCGGGGACGTTGAGACGGACAGGAGCAAAATTGACAATCCCCTTCACCCCGGCCTCCACGAGATAGTTGGCCGCACGCTGGGCACGCTTGGGCGGGGTAGTGATCACTCCGATCTCTACGTCGAGTTCCAGGGCAAGCTCCTGGAGCCGCTTGGAGCTATAGACCTCGAGACCGGCGACTTCTTCACCGATTTTGAATGGATCGCAGTCAAAGGCCCCGACGAGCATGAAACCGCGCTTCCTGAGGATCTTATGCCGCAGCAGGGCCCGTCCAAGATTACCGACCCCGACCAGGGCCACATTCCACACACGGTCGATGCCCAGGGACTGCTTGATGGCCGTGAGCAGATCCTGCACATAATAGCCAACCCCGCGCACCCCGAATTCGCCAAAGTACGCCAGATCCTTGCGTATCTGTGAAGGGTTGACCCCACAGGCCCGGGCCAGCCCCTCAGAGGAGACAACCTTCTCCCCCTCCTGGCTCAGGGTTTCCAGAATCTGGACATAGGAGGCCAATCGCTGAATGGTGGCCCGTGGTATGCGAGAACTCTTCACTCTGATATACCCATTACATCATACGTGAAATTTTTAACAATCCCCTAGACGGGAAGGGGAGGCCCGAGAACAAGCCTCCCCTTCTTCTGAACCGACAGATCCGAACTAGCCGATGAAAGGATTGGCGAAGAGCAGGATCAGGTTGACAACCAGGGCGTAGATGGCCAGAGATTCGATCATGGCCAGACCGACGAGCATGGTCACGGTGATCTTACCGGAAGCTTCGGGGTTGCGGGCGGTGCCTTCACAGGCGGCCTTGAGACCGAGACCCTGACCGATACCACAACCGGCAGCGGCGAGTGCCATACCAAGAGCGGTGGCCAGAGAGGTCATGGAGATGACGGCGGGAGCGACGTCAGCGGCAAAAGCGACACCAGAAACTGCAACCATAGCAATTGTGCTCAGAACAACCATAAAACCTTTACGCATGATACTTTCCTCCAAACAATGTTATATAATTGTGGTCGAAACGACCATTTCCCCGGATTAGTGGGCCTCGGAAAAGGCACCCTGCAGGTAGACCAGGCTGAGCATGAAGAAGACGAACGCCTGGATACAGTCGGCCAGCAGGAAGAGAAAACACATGGGCAGCGTGGAGACGATGGGCGCGAGGATGAACAACAGAGCCAGGACGATATCCTCACCGCGGATGTTCCCAAAAAGCCTGAGGGTCAGGGAGAGGGGGCGGGCGAAATGACTGATGACCTCGATGGGGAACATCAGGGGTGCCAGCCACCAGAAGGGGCCCATAAAATGCTTGATGTACTTGAACCCGTGGAGCTTAAAGCCCCAGAAATTATAATACAGGAAGACGAAAACGGCCATGGCGGCATTCGTGTTCACGTTAGCCGTGGGGGCATCACCACCGGGCAGCATACCGGCAATATTACAACAAAGAATAAAGATGAACAGGGTACACAGGACCGGAAAAACCTTCCGGCCGTTTTCACCCATGTTGGCCACGACGAAATCCTCCAGCGAACCGATAAGGAATTCAAAAAAATTCTGAACCCCTCCCGGAACCATTGAGATCTTCTTGCTGGCCAACCAGCCAACGAAAAACAGTCCGGCCATGATTGTCCACGCATACAGGACATTATTGGGGATCAACAGATGCCCATGCGCGTCCACCAGGAAAGGTGCAACAAGTTTGACCGCCTCTTCTACGAGAAAAATCGGATGCAGATTAGCCGACATCGTCCTACGCCTCCTTCAATTTTTGCCCTACAAAATACTTCGCGCCATACATCAAGATATTTACCAACACCAGTGACAACCCCACCAACAAAGCCACAACCGAGGCTCCACACCAGGCGATGAGTACGTACAAGGCCACACCGGTCAAGCCAAGACGGGCATAAAAGCCGAAAAGCAGCAATTGCACCGAGCCCTGACGGAGAAAAACCAACCCCTGGATCACCTTGGCCAGGGCATAGAAATTAAGCGTCCCGATGACCGCACCGGCCAGGAGATCAACAGGCCAGCCCCCCAGGAAACACAGGGGGAGAAGAAAAACGGCCAGCACGGTGAGCACAATCTGATTGCGGACCAGCCATCGGACCCCTTCGATCCTGAACCCATGCTGGTAGAGATAGCGGTCAACAACCGCCGTCATGCTTCCCAATGCCTTCATCCTGCCCCTGAAGTTTTTTGACTTCCAAATACATGTTCTTGAATCCTGCAGCGATCCCGAAAAAGAGAAAGATGAACAAGCACCAGGGCTTTGTCCCCAGCCACTTGTCCAGAAAATATCCCAGGGCGAACCCCACAAAGGTACAGGTCACCAGGTGGATTCCGACCACGCTCATATTCCCGAGCGTCTCGAAGTATTTCCTGTCCTTACTATCCTTCTTCTTAAAGAGCATGGCTCCCACCTGAAGGGATCGGAATTTGGGCCGCGCAGAGATCGCGCAAACATTCACAAGATGCGCAGAGCTACCACAGAGGCCACGAACAAGTCAACGCATGATCCGTAATTTTATCCATTTTTTTCCATCCGCACACCATGGGGTTCCGGAAAAAATATTTCGTCATCCAGGGATGATACCTCAAAAAACCGGCATCTTCGGGTCCGACTTGCCACCCACGGGTGCAATCCTTATAAGCCCCGCACCCCTTGGTGACGGATCCCAAGGACCGTCTTTCATCACGGCGGGCCCTTTCTTTCCCTGAAAAGCGGCCTTGTCAAGCAATCTTCGGGGATCTCCATAAGGAATTGTATGCCAAAGCGATCGTTTGCCCTGCGGCCCGGGCAGCTGACCACCCGTCTCAATCCGCGTAAACTCCCATCTCCCTCGAATGCCCCCGTGGGCCTGGCCCCCTTCCAACCCCGGGCCCTGCACGCCCTGCGACTCGGTCTCCATGTGAACACCCCTGAGTACAATATATATTTGGCCGGGGAGCCCGGCCTGGGCCGCAACTATTTGCTCCAGAAATTCCTCGTTCCCCTGGCGGCCCAGGCTCCAGTCCCCCCGGACCGGGTGTACACATACAATTTTTCAGACCAGGACAATCCCTCATCCCTTGCCCTCCCTCCGGGACAAGGCCGTGTCCTCAAACAGGGGTTGGCCCAGGCCATAAAAAACATCCGTAAGGACCTGCCCGCCAAATTCGAACACGAATCCTACGTCACGCGCCACGACGGGCTGATAAATGCGTACAATCTCAAACGCGAGGGGCTCCTCGACGACATGGAGGCCAAGGCCAACGCCCAGGGATTCAGCCTGAACACCGACGAGGACGGCTCATTGTCCCTGTACCCCCTTGTGGAGGGCAAGGTTCTTTCCACCGACGAATACGAGCGGCTGGACAGATACCAACGCAACCGGCTCAAAAAGCAGAGTTCGGCCATCATGGATACGGTTGTGGCCCTCTCCCGACAGATCAACCGTGAGGAGCAGGAGTTCAAGGAAAAGGAAAGGTCGCTGGACAGGGAGATCGCCCGATCGGTAGCCGACCATGCCCTTGCGGATCTCCTCGGCTCCTTTGCGTCCACCCCAGCGGTGAGCGCGTATCTCGAAGAACTGACCAGGGACATCGAAGAAAATCTGGAAAAATTCCGGGAATCCGACAGACCCTCCCCACCTGAGGGACCCCAGGATTTTCCCAGTGGCGCAGAACAATTCTTCCGCCGCTATGAGATCAACCTCTTTGTGGACAACGGCGATCTGACGGGGGCACCCGTCATCATGGAAAACAATCCCGGATTCTTCAACCTCCTGGGCTGCATCGAACGGGAGACCGAGTGGGGAACCTATTACACGGACTTCTCCCTGATAAAGTCCGGGAGCGTCCACCGGGCCAACGGGGGGTATCTCATCCTGTATATCAACGACCTGCTGGCCCATCCGGTTTCGTGGGAGGGATTACTGCGCTGTCTGCGTTCAAGGCGACTGCGGATCGAAGACCCCACCGACCACTACGACCTCGTCCGGACCAAGACCATCGAGCCGGAACCCATCCCCATGGGGGTAAAGATCATCCTCATCGGGGATGACGAGATGTATGATGTCCTTTTGGAACAGGAGGACCGTTTCCGCAAATACTTCAAACTCAAGGCCCATATCCAGGAAACCGCCGTCCGGAGCGAACAGACCCTTGGGGCGTATGTGCAGGCCCTGTACCAGATCGTCGAGGAGAGTGGTCTCGCACCCTTCACTCGGGAGGCACTGGCCCGGCTGGTTGACCACTCCTCCAGGTTGGCCCAGGATCAGGGCAAGCTTTCCCTGCAATTTTCCCTGATGCGCGAGGTCATGATCGAGGCGGACGCTCTCCGGGCCATGCGCAACGGCTCCAAGGTCTCACGCGACCTGGTCGACGAGGCCCTCCAGGAAAGCGAGTACCGGCTCAACCTCTACGAAGAGGAGTTCCTCCACGAATACGACCGGACCGTGATAAAGGTCAGAACCGAAGGGACGGCCGTTGGACGGGCCAATGGCTTGTCCGTGTCCCAAATAGGCGACTATGTTCTAGGACTTCCCCACGAAATCTCCTGCACCGTGGGGGTTGGGCATGGTGGAATCCTTGATCTCGAGCGTGAAGCCGAACTGGGAGGACCGATCCATACCAAGGGAATGATGATCCTCAAGAACTACCTGCTGGAACTCTTCGCCCAGGACAGGCCGCTGGTGCTCACGGGCAGCCTGTGTTTCGAGCAGAGTTACGCCCAGGTGGACGGTGATTCGGCCTCCGGGGCCGAGCTGGCCACCCTGCTCTCCTCACTGGCGAATATCCCCATCCGGCTCAACCTGGCCTTTACCGGGGCGTTGAGCCAGTCCGGTGCGATCCTGGCCGTGGGGGAGGTGACCCGTAAAATCGAAGGATTTTTCAACGTCTGCAAACGCAGGGGGTTGACCGGAGACCAGGGAGTGCTCATCCCCTGGGACAACAAAGGCCACCTCATGCTCGGCCAAGAGGTCACCCGGGCGGTGGAAGAAAAGATGTTCCACATCTACGCGGTCAAGACTATTGAAGAGGCCATGCAGATACTCACCGGCACTAAACCCGGCAAACGGCTCAAAAATGGTGGATTCTCCAAAAACTCCATCTATGCGGCCGTTGACGACAGACTTGCCGAGCTGGCAGAGTTGGCAGAATCAAACGGCACGGCAAAACGCCGCCGCAAACGGAACCGTCCCCCCGCCCCACAAGAGGCCACAACGCCGGGAGATGGCGACAGGACGGACGCCGGAACCATTTAGGACCGACTGACCGCGCACTCGTCAATGGCGCCCCGGGATCCAGACCGATTGCCCGGCATGGGACACACCATGGTCCGTACCGGTATCCGGTCACGTCTGGAATCAACAGGCACGGTCCCCGGATCGACGCCAGCTGACGGGCCGGTCCCATAGCTCCTCTATCCCCCATCGCCCCCATGACAAAAAACATCCCCATGACCATGAGCCCTGTACATCCTCTCCCCCTCCGTTTCTGGATGCTTACCGTTCTGGTGGCCATCCTGTTCGCCCCGGTGGCGGTCCCCGGAACATCCTCCGCCCAGAATACGACACAGGACACGAGTGCCGCAGAAACGCGGTTTTCCAATTATTTCGATGTGACATTGGGGGAGATCCAGGAGATCATCGATTCCCGGAAAGAGACCACGGCACAGGTCGAAACCACCCTGAGCGACCTGGCAGACAACCAAGAAAAACTCGAGCAGGAACTGCGCAAGATCAAGGGAATGGCCAGGATTGTCCGGGGAAGACCGTACGAGACCCGAGGGATTCTGCAGGATCTGCGGGGGCTGAGCAAAAAGATCCAGACCATCCTGGACCCGGCCGAACAACTGCTGCAGGAATTGAACAGACGCCATGAACAGATCGGTCTGCTGGCCGCAGAGACGGACCACCCATGGACCGAAGAGCTGCCCCCGTCCTTGAAGGAAAGGCTGACGAACATCAAACGCGCCCTGACCCGGAGCGGCAGGATTCTCAAAAGCCAACAGACCAGGGTCGCCAAGGGACTCGGAAAGGCCAAGGATTTTGATGGACGGGCGCAGAATACACTCGAGTCCATTGAAAAGGCCCTTCCAGGATTCTGGAAACGGCTCCTTTTTTCTTCCCAGGGGCATGTTCTCTCCCCGGAATTATGGCAGAACGCGCCCGCAGACCTCAGGGACTGGATCGCCGACATACCCACCTTCCTACGTATCCAACTCCCCTCTTCCACTGCGGAATGGATCGATTGGACGGGCAAGGTCGTCGTCTACTGGCTCCTTCTGGTTGCAACCACGGCCATCGGCCTGCGCCGGTCCCGGGTATGGGAACAGATCACTCCGACCACCCGGCCGGTGACCGTCCGTGTCCCCTGGTTGTGGATGTCCCTGGCCCTGGCCCTCCTGGGAACCTTTTTGACCGCTGGGTACCGCCAGACATCCCTGCAATTGACCCTTGTCCATTTGAGCCTTTTCTATGGAACCATGCGTATGGCCTGGGCAGGCAGACTGTTCAAAGAACCGGGACAGGGCCCCTCCCCCCTACGGTCCGTGTTCCTTCTATACGCCGGTGCCGCAGTCCTCCAGTTGATCGGTCTTCCGCACCCTTTTTCCACCCTGGTATGGATGGGGCTGCTGGGACTGGGCTGGAGGACCATGGTCCATAGGCATGACACGCCGTTGTTGCTGGAAAGAATCCTCGCCAGGACAACCCCGTTCGTCTATCTGACCCTGTTCATCCTCGCTTTTTTCGGACTATTGCAGCTCTCCCTGCTCATGGCCCAGGTATGGGCATTGGCAGCACTCATGCTCCAGGTCGTTGTCGTGGCGACAGGACTCTTGCGGGCCGGGGTGGAACGGTTCCCCCCGACTCTGGGCACGACCGTACTCAAGGGGGTTGTCATGGGTTTCGGATCCCCCCTGATCTGGATCCTCGGGCTTTCAGCCGTTCTCGGCTGGTTGGCCATGCACCTGGGAAGCGACTTCGTGTTCAAACGGATTTCAACGCTGAACCTGAGCTGGGGCGACTATTCCCTCAATTTTTTCCGCATCGCCGTTATCATCGTCCTCTTCTATCTGACCCATGCCTTTGGGAACATCTGGGGATCAATCCTGGACCAGAAATACTTCCGGTGGTCCAAGATCGATCCCGGCATCCTCGCATCGTTGCGGACCACCGGGGGGTACGCCATATGGATTGTCAGCGGGATCATCGCCGTGAACATCATGGGCATCAGGCTGACCTCCCTGGCGGTCATCGCCGGTGGTCTCTCCGTGGGTATCGGTTTCGGTCTCCAGAACCTGATCAACAACTTCATCAGCGGTCTGATCCTGCTTTTCGGACGGACCATCCAGGCCGGGGACATCATCCAGCTCGACCAACTCTGGGGGAGCGTGCGCAAGATAAACATCCGGAACACGGAGATCCAGACTTTCGACAATTCGATCATCTTTGTCCCCAACTCCGAACTCATCTCCGGCAGGCTGACCAACTGGACCCACCGGGGGGACTGCCGGCTGCGCCGGGATCTTCCGATCGGGGTGGCCTATGGCTCAGATATCGAACGGGTCAAGACCACCCTCATGGACGTGGCCGGGGCCCATCCTCACGTGCTTACCGATCCTCCCCCCACGGTCCTGTTCAAGGCATTTGGGGCCAGTTCTCTGGATTTCGTCCTTCGGGTCTGGGTCGATCACATCGATTTTTCCCTGTCCACGCTCTCGGAGCTGCACGAGCAGGTCAACGCGGCCTTTGCCACGGCGGACATCGAGATTTCCTTCCCCCAGATGGACATCCATGTTCGGGACTCGGTCCCGTTCAAGGTCAACCGGGAGGACACGACATCTTCCTGAATCCGTACCGCCGCAGGGTGCGGGAAAACATCGACGATTACGGCAAAGGCATGGTCGGCGTCAGCTGCCTGGTGATCATGGTTGCGGCGATCCCCCACATGGTCAGGCAGACGAATCCGTCGAGAAACCGCCATGTCATGGGCTTTCTGAACAGGGGGGCCAGAAACTGCCCGCCGAAACTCAGGCTGAAAAACCAGAAAAACGAGGCCGTGATCGCTCCCAGCCCGAAGAGGTACCGACCCGTTCCCGCAAACTGGGTACTGATCCCCCCCAGGAAAAGCATGGTGTCCAGATACGTGTGGGGATTGAGCAGGGTCACGGCAAGGGTGGTCGCAACGGCTCCCTTCAGAGTCAACCGGCGGGCTCGGGCCATATCCATCTGACCGCCACGCAGGGCCGATCTGAAGGCACGCCACCCGCACCAGAGCAGAAAGAGACTTCCCAGCCAAGCCATCCAGCTGGCAAGCTCCGGCCGGGCAAGGGCTGCCGCTCCAACGCCCACAACGCCCAGGCTGATGAGAACGACATCGCATACACAACAGATCCCCGCGACCAGATAATGAAAATTCCGGCGCACCCCCTGGCTCAGGACAAAAGCGTTCTGCGCCCCAATGGCCACGATCAGACCGCCTCCCACCCCGAAACCTTCCAGAAAAGCCGATTGCATATCATCTCCTTGGTTTGTACGTAGTTGAGTCAGTACCCCTAGCGCATGCATCACTCTGGAGACAGATATTTTTTTTGAAGGCGATCAAATTATTTTCATAACATAAAATTTGTTTTATTTTAGCAATTTAAGAAATTTTAGAAATTGACGACAAAATCCCTGAGAATTTCTGAAAAAATATCATCACTCTTGAAGCCGAATTTTCGCCGCTTTGCCTCTTCAATCTCTCAACCATCTCAAATTTTTTAAATCTCTAAAATCTCTAAAATCTCTAAAATTTCTAAAATTTCTTAAATCTCTTAAATTTCTAAAATTTCTTAAATTTCTAAAATTTCTTAAATCTCTTAAAT
>NZ_JBUDSQ010000010.1:0-64841 GCF_054921335.1 Desulfoplanes sp.
GGGGTGCGCCTGTCCCCCCCCCCCCCGGGGGGAACGTGGTATGATCGAACAGTGAAGCGTCGAAGAGTTATGTGGTGTATCTTTGCATCCAAAATTCTGATTCTTGGAAAACGCATCTGAATAATTATGCAATCTCTTGACGAACCGTGTCGGATAGAATATTGCCATTTAGCAATATGGAGATATGGCTATGAAAAATCTGGTCAAAGTCATGAAGGCCCTGTCCGATCCCGGTCGGGTCAAGATTCTCAAGATGCTCCACGTGCGGGAACTGTGCGTGTGCGAGATCCAGGCGGCTCTGGAACTGGCACAGCCGACCATTTCCAAGCACCTTCGGATTCTTGAAGAAGCGGGGCTGGTGGACAAGCGCAAGGATGGACCGTTTGTGATCTATTTTCCGGACCCCTTTCCCGCTAGCCCCCATTTGGCATCCATTTTGGGAGAGGTCGCCGCCTGGGCGGATGAGAGTCCGGAAATCACGGAATTGCTCGGACGGCTGGCCCATATCGATCGCAATGAAATCAGCAGACAAAGGAGAAAAAAATGAAGGCGCTTAACGAAATTGTAGCAGAAATGGATTTTGATTTTCTTGGGTCCGGCGAACACACCATGAGCGTGGAGGGGATACGCAAGGTGCTGAGTAATGATCATTTTTTGTTTCTGGATATCCGCACAGCCAAGGAACAGGACTATGTGGCTTTTCCTTTTGCCAAACACATCCCCCTGCACGAACTGCCGGCGCGTGTGGAGGAACTTCCCAAAGACAGGTGCATCGTGGCCTTCTGTTCTTCGGTGTTTCGCGGGGCTGTTGCCTACACATTCCTTCGTGCGGGCGGGTTCGAAGAGGTCAAAGGACTGGCCGCATCCATGGAAGAACTGGTCAAGATCTTCAAACCGGGGCCCCTGTCCAAGATGGAGGCATTGCAACCAAAACAAGTGTAAAAACGTGGGTTCTGGTGACGAATCGCTAGAAGGAGTTTTTGTGTACGAGGGTATCTGCATGGGTAACGGTTAGTTGTGCGACTGAACATACTGCTCCACACTGCTAGGAAGAATGCTCTCCGACCAGGATGTCTGCAATGCGGGGAAACGGTCTGGAGGGTGCATCTGGCTACCTGATGCGGCAACCTGTTTTACGATCAGGCATAATTGAAAATTTGAGATACTCTGTATGGATACCTTGACGCTTGTCATTATTTTTCTGTCCTTCGGCCTCAGCTTCATCTTCGCCCTGGGCGGCGTGGGCTCGGCCCTGATCCTCATTCCCACCCTGACCTCGCTGGGGGTTCCCTTCGGTCTGGCCCGGCCCACCGGACTGTTCGTGAACACGGTGAGCATGGTCGGGGCCACCTATTCGAACATCCGGGACAAGCGCCTTGACTTCAGGCTGGGGATCCCCATCATTTCCGCATCGGTCATCCTGGCCCCGGTGGGGGCCTGGGTGGGGCATCTGGTTCCCACGCGGTTCGTGATGTTTGCCTTTATCGGGTTTCTGCTTTTTTCCGGTTCCATGATGCTCTTTTTCAAGGGTTCCAAATACGCAGACCAGTACCGGGAGGACCGCCCCGTTCTCGGTCCGACTCTAGTGGGCGTTATGGCCGGTTTTATTTCCGGTCTGCTTGGTATCGGCGGCGGTGGCCTCATCTCCCCGCTCATGATCCTGCAGGGATTCAATCCCAAGAAGATTGCCGCAGTCACCGCCTTTGCCGTCCCCTTTTCCTCCTTTTCCGCATTCGTCACCTACGCGGCCATGGGCTCGGTCTCCTGGCGGCTGCTCGCTTTTGCCGGCCTGGCCGCCTGGGCCGGCGGGTACCTGGGAACCATTGTCATGCACAGGAGGATGCGTCCGGGCACGGTCAAGAAATTTTTGGGGGTTGTCCTGATACTCATGGCCGTGCGGCTTATTTTGAAAAATCTGACATGACACCAGGAAAAGTTGGCGATGACAATATCAGGACCAATATCAGGGACAGGCAAACTATGTCTTTCATCCAGCTTTCCCCCCTCATTCAACACACCCTCTCCATCTCGAACCTCCATGAGCCTGGTCCGGAGATACCCGCGGTAGATTACAAGACGAAAAATCCTTCTCCCCGATCCAGATACACCCCGGATAGTTCCGCGCCCCCGAATTTTGGGCGCAAAAACCATGCGCAACCGATATGCTCGCGCATGGAGGATACGAACAATACACAAGTATCCGTGATCAACCGTTGGAGAGGCGTTTCAGCGAGAAAACCCCGTCCAGCCCCTGGACCTTGAGGGGTATTTTCTCTTTTTTGCAGGCAAAATAGTCGTGAAACCTTTTGGATTGCCGGGCCACGAATTCCCTGGTTCCGAGGATGCCCGAATCTGTGAAATATCGCGTCCTGTATCTGAGCCGATCCGCCGCTGTCAGCTTGTAGCCTTTTTTCCGCTCCCTCTTCACCATGTTCGGGTCCAGTCTGGCACCCTTGCCCGCATCGAGTAAGCCGGTTTCATAGACGAATCCGCGATATCTCCGGAGCCGCTCCCCCTTCTCAACTCCCCAGTCGGCCATGCCGAGATCAAGACTCAGGAAACCTCCCTGGTTGTTCGCCTGGACATGATAGCCCAGGGATGACCACCGGTACTTTTCCGGACGTTTGACAATGTTCGCTCGAACCGGATTCAGATCAATATAGGCCAGGCAATTCACGAGGGTGCGCCCGTCCTGCACGATGACGCTTTTGAAACGATCCCCCCAGAGATACCCCTTGCGGCCATTCTTTTTGTTGTAATATCGGGAAAAATTTTGCTTGATATCCTTGACGAATTCGGAAAGCGAGCTCCATTTTTGTCGGAGCTCGGCTATTTTTTCAGACGAAAACAGGGCATTTCCCCCATGAGCCAGCTTGTACCGCTTCCGCAATGAGGCTGTGTCCCCGTGATCCTCGGGGAACATGCGCACCAGGAGGTGAAAATGGTTGTCCATGAGACAGAATCCAAGGATTTCGGTAAAATAAATCCTGGAAAAGCGAAAAATCAGTGACTGCAAGAAGTCCTTGTCAGAAGCGTTGAAAGGGAGACCGGGCAGGGCAGTACGGGAGATGACATGATAGACGGTCGGGGTTTCCGACATGAGAAGCCTGGGGATACGGGGCATGGCGACCTCCGGCTATGGAGTGGATAGATACGTCCCCGTAGCATGCATTTGACACGAGTGCCAGTATAGTTTGCCTGTCCCTTGAGCTGCTTGGGCTCAGTTCAACATAAACATACACGGGCTGCCGGCGTCCGGCAGCGGGTGCCGGACGCCGCAGGGGTAATCGAATGAACCCTGTGATAGGTTATTTCTAATCAATGCAGCCTTTTCTTAGCGGTTTCCGGATGGATCAAAAGCGCCATAAGCGACAATGCCGCCGCTCCCATCATGAGAAAGGCGATGGACAGGTCGTCGTGCGTGTGCTGGATCACGTACGAAGCCACCAGGGGCGTGGTTCCCCCGAACAAGGCGAAGCATATGTTAAAAGCAAAGGACATCGCGCTGCACCGCAGATGCGAGGGGAATGCCTCGACCATGGTCACCGGGTTGGTCCCGGCGAACGCGGAGATAAAGAGGGCAAACCCGAGCTGCCCGCCCAGGATGACCATGGCGTGATGGTGGTGCATCATCCAGAACAGGGGGTAGCTTAAAAGCAAAAGGCCAACGGATGCGGACATCAGAACGGGCTTGCGCCCTATTTTGTCCGACAGCTTGGCCATGAGCGGCAAAAGACACATCAAAACGACCATGCTTATCGTGTTGATATCCAAGGCCTCTGAAGCGGGTATCTTAACGATGTCGATAAGGAAGGTGGTGATATACAGGAACACGAGATAGTATCCCACGGAATAGGCCAGCACGATTCCGATGACGCGCAGCATGGCCGCTTTCTGGGTCCTTAGCGCGATCCCGATCGGAGTGCCCTCGATGTTAGCTTCTTTTTCCTTGTCCATGGACACTTCCGGGATCTTCATGCTCAGATACATGGCCCCGGCCCCGATTATAATGGACAGCAAAAATCCCACTCTCCAGCCCCAGGAAGCCATCTGCGTGTCGGTCGTCAAAGTACTTAAAAGCGCGCCCACGGCCGAGCCGAGAAGCGCTCCGGCAACCGCCCCCACACTGCTCCAGCTGGCCATGTAGCCCCGCTCGTTTCTTTTTGCATGCTCGGCCAGAAAAATTATCGAGGTCGTGTATTCCCCGCCGACCGAGAGGCCCTGCACTATGCGCAGGAGTATGAGCAGTACGGCCGCCCAAACTCCTATTTGTGAATATGTGGGCATGACCCCGATCAGAAAACTGGGAACGGCCATCATTATCCCGGAAAGGATAAGAACAAATTTGCGTCCGACCCGGTCTCCGATGTGTCCGAATATTACTCCCCCCAGCGGACGGACAAGAAAACCGGCGGCGAAGGCTCCAAAAGTGGCTATCAAGGAAGTCATGGGATCCTTGGATGGAAAGAATTGCTGCGAGATTACCGGGGCGAAGTAGCCATATACCGCAAAATCATACCATTCCATGATATTTCCGGAAAGACCCCCCAGAATGACAGAACGAGCGTTTCTTTTTCCATTGCCGGCCATAGAACCTCCTTGTTGGAGCGGGTTTGTGGTTAACATATGCGCAAAGCGAAAAAATAATCATTTTCAGGTTGTTGTGCGGGCAATCCTGATTGGATTGCCTCATTGGCTAATATGTTTCTTGCCAATGTTCAAATTAAAAAAAACATTGCGCGGGAAAAAAGTGCTTTATGTTTATTGCCCTGTAAGCACTCACGGGATGGGAGTTCCGGTGCTTCCTGGATGGGCAACAGGATATATCAACCGGCTGCAATGGATTCTTCTGGTCGGATGCAGAATCTTCATGGCCGTTGTAGGTGCTCGGATTGCCCATCTGGATCCGGCCAAACAGCCCAAGTGCATCCTTGGATGCTCCTGTAAAAAGTCGAAAAGTGAGGTCTAAGCTCAAAACCATATTTTGTAACAACCTGATTTTACGTAAACCTTTCAACTTAAATCGTAACCCTGCCTGCAAAAATCTATTTTTGGCAGGCACATCTCTTTGTGCGGGTGATGTTCTGGCCCTGAGATCCGGATGGGAGAAGCAATATTTCCGACCGCTTTTCGGGTCGGTATCCGAACATGTGATCCGGCATTGCAGTTCCCCGGTCGTTGTCGTGCAGCACTGATATGATCGGAATGCTTGCATATTCGGATGTGGCGTCCGTGCAACCCGTGCCATGGAACGAAAGGCGTTGACCCGGGTGACTAATTTGGCTATTTAGCCAAAGAGGCTTGGCGTTGTCTCCACCGGCTTGTTTAAAGAGGGGGCTATTTTTTTGTAGATTGTTGGCTTTTTTGCCAAATATTAAAAGGTCCCCCCGGTGAACCTGACAGCGGCGTTGTTGTTACCGGGGGGATGGGTAAACAAGAGGGGATTGAGAATGATCATCAAGATCTTGGGGGCCGGATGCGCGAAATGCAAAAAGGCTGAAAGGGTTGTCCGAGAGACCGTGGCCGAATCAGGAGCAGATGCACAGGTGGGAAAGGTGACCGATCTGCGGGAGATTGTCACCCATGGGGTCTTCTCCACGCCGGCCGTGATCGTGGACGGCGAGATCAAGGTGAGTGGTGCGGTTCCGAGCAAAAAGGACGTGCTTGGCTGGTTGCAGTAAGGTGGAAGGTGCTGTCCCGGCCATTCCCGCACACAGAAATTTAGGAGGAGTTGTTGATGAACAAAACGGTCTTGTTGTGTTTGATTTGGAGTATCCTCTTTTTTTCCCCCATCATGGGCATGGCCGCAGGTGATGCGGCCGGGTCCGGCGGATCTTTCCCCGCCGTCCTTCCCGTTCCGGGCACCGTGACCATGGTCGAACTTGGTGCCCACGCCTGCGTCCCCTGCAAGATGATGGCCCCGGTCATGGATAAGCTGGAAAAGAAGTACGCTGGTCGCGCAGCCATCGTGTTCATCGATGTGTGGGATCATCCCGGAGAGCGCGAAAAATACGCGATCAGGGCCATTCCCACGCAGATTTTCTTCGACCATGCCGGGAGGGAGGTCTCAAGGCATGTGGGATTTTATCCGGAAAACAAGATTTCGCGGATCATGGATACATTGCTTGCGGACCAGGGGGGCAATTAGGGTATGCTCGAAAACGCCTTTGTGGCTATCAATACATGGATGCAGGCCGAGACATGGATGGCCGGGCTCGGCTGTTTTCTCTGGGGTATGGTCAGCGTGCTTTTCAGCCCCTGTCACCTTGCCTCAATCCCTCTTGTTGTGGGGTACGTGGGCGGACAGAACCGGATCCTACGCGGCCGGGAAGCCGTAAAGTATGCCCTGGCGTTCACCGCAGGGCTTTTTTTGACGATCGCGTCCATCGGGATCATCTGTTCTCTTCTCGGCAGGATGCTCGGAGACGTGGGCCCCTACTGGAATATCCTGGTTGGAGGCATCCTCATCTGGGTCGGGCTGGACATGTTCGGTCTGACCGGCTGTTCTTTGGGGCGGTTCAATCCTGCAAGGCTGGGCCTTGCGGGATTGACCGGCGCCTTTGTGCTCGGATTGGCCTACGGGCTGCTTTCCGGGTCGTGCACCTTTGGATTCATCATGCCCATACTGGCCATTGTCACGGTGCAGGAAAAGATCCTCACCGGGATCCTGCTCATGCTCCTTTTCGGCCTGGGCCACTGCCTGCCGATCGCCCTGGCCGGGAGTTCCACGGCAGCCGCCAGACGGGTACTCGAAAACCGGAACATGCAGCAGGGGGCCCACTGGTTCCGCAAGGCGGCCGGAACGGGCATCTTTCTCCTGGGCATCGTGTTTGTCACCAAACCGTTTTTTGCTTGAGAGGTGGATAGTGATTGTCTGCTGACCAGAACCGTCTATCCGGAGGCGCCGCCCCGTGTGGAATACACGCTGACCAAATTGGGGCACAGTAAGTAACCGATCCTGGAGATGATGCATTCCTGCGTGGGTGACCGGTTGGGACTGAGCGCGTCGCCGGAGTGGATGGTGCTGAACCGGTAACCCTGCCCGAAAGTACGGAACCGTCTGTCCGTCGCCCCGGTCGGAAGTGCCACTCCAGCCGCACGACGGGTGCCGGGAGTATGTGCTGACGCTGCCGAAGGCATTATGACGGGAAAAAAGGTCTGTGAAGGTAGGATGTCTGGCCATATACAAAGGGGGATTCCGAACGGAATCCCCCTTTGTATATGGCGAAACGGTCAGGGTCGGTGCCGGTTTTCCAGTGCCGGAATCCCGCAGCTTGGGGTCCCATTCCCTGTCTGCTTGACCGTATCCAGTGCCGATACATTGAAGAAACTAACGGTCTGTTGCAGATCCACCGCCTGCGCCGAGAGGGTTTCCGAGGTCGCGGCAACCTGTTCGGATGCGGACGCATTATGCTGTACGGCCTGGTCGAGTTCCTGCAGGGCCTTGTTGATTTCCTCGGCCCCGGCATTCTGTTCATTGCTCGCAGCAGTGATTTCCTGGATCAATTCTGCGGTTCTCTTGATATCCGGGACCATCTTGTCGAGCATTTGCCCCGCCTGTTCGGCAACCCGTACGCTGGAACCGGAAAGCCCACTGATTTCCCCGGCCGCCTTGGCGCTGTTTTCAGCCAGTTTGCGGACTTCGGCAGCGACCACCGCGAACCCCTTGCCGTGCTCTCCTGCTCTGGCCGCCTCGATGGCCGCATTCAATGCCAGAAGGTTGGTTTCCCGGGCAATGTCTTCGATTATGGTGATTTTTTCGGCGATTTGTTTCATTGAATCGACCGTTCCTTTCACTTCTTGTCCGCCTCTTTCCGCGTCATCGGCTGCCTGCAGAGCGATTTTTTCGGTTTCCCGGGCGTTGGTGGCGTTTTGACTGATGTTGGCGGTCATCTGTTCCATGCTCGAGGCCACTTCTTCGACAGTGGCCGCCTGTTCGGACGCCCCCTGGGACAGACTGTCCGAGGCGGAAGAGAGCTCGGTGCTCCCAGAGGCCACGTTGTCGCTGCCTGACTGTACATTGAAAACCACATCCCGGAGTTGTCCCAGCATGTGGTCCATGGCCTGAGAAAGTTGGGCCAGCTCGTCCCTGTGGGTGTCGTTGAGCGTTTGGCGCAGGTCTCCCTCGGCCACGGTTTCGGAAAAACGGACACACTCCATGAGGGGCTTGGTGATACTCCGCGCGATGAGCCATGCCAGGGGAATGACGATCAGGGAGAGCATCAGGACGATGCCCAATGCTATCCAGCCTATCAGCGTGTGGGTGAAGTCCTGGAAACGTTCGGCAATGGCCGCACCCTTGGCGTCGATGGCGTCGATGTATACCCCGGTTCCCAACCACAATTTTGTGCCCGGTATCATCTGTACATAGGCCAACTTGGGAGAATCCTCCCTTTCACCGGGTTTGGGAAACCAATAGGTCACGAAGCCTCCTCCACCCTCGGCTTTTTTTGTGAGCTCCCGGATGAAATAATTGCCCTTGGCATCCTTTGCATCCATGAGATTCTTTCCCTGGAGCTCGGGTTTGGTCGGGAGGGCAATGTTGATCCCTTGCAGGGTGTAGGCGAAATAATACCCATTGGTACCGAACCGGACCTTGTCCAGTTCCCTGCGAACGATGGTTCCGAGAGGCTCTCCGGAATCCTTGGCTAGGGCGACGGCGTCCCCGACCTTGGTGGCCATGGATTGGACGCCGAATTTGAGTGTCCGTTCATACCCTTTCCGCATCGCCGACATGGCTCTGTTTTTTCCCGTGTCGGCCAGGTCGTTCAGCCCGAGGACGAAGGCCCCACTGGCCAGAAGTGTGGATATGACGAGCAGAACGAGCAAAAACAGGATTCTTGCTTTGATGGAAATGTTACGAAGCATTGAACCTCCTTGGGAGCAAAGAGTGTGGGGGGATTTGCAATGAGTATGGCCTGTTGGGAACAAAAAGGCAAGGTGGGTTGGATTAAAGCATGGAAAGAGAACGAAACCGTGGAGGAAGGAGTACGCAAAAGGCGGGGATATTGTTTCCGTGTACTGTTGGTTCCTGACGCAGCCATAAGTCAGAAGCCTGGCCGGGAATACGGGGACGGACCTGGGCCACAAGTCGAACCAATCGTCCCCCATGGCCCAGAGATCCGGGTGTCACCGGAACATTGATCCCACAACGGCAGCCCCTTTCTGGACCGTCAATCGTCTGGTCGGCAATCGGGGCAGCGGAAAGGCCGTGTGCGTAATTGGTGTCTTGTGTCCCCCAGTCCATCGGTCCAATCCCTGATCTCCAGCAGCTGCCGAGCAGACGCTCGGCGTTCCAGTCTACAGGGACGATACCTCGTTTTATCTGGGATGTTCCTGGTATTCGACATACCCCTCCTTGCCAAGATCTTCTACCGGAATAAACCGCAGGGCCGCCGAGTTTATGCAATAGCGCAACCCAGTGGGGGGAGGGCCGTCTTCGAATACATGTCCCAGGTGGGTGTCCGCCCTGCGGCTCCTGACCTCGGTGCGTACGGTGAACAATGTGCGGTCTTCCCGTGTGACGATGTTCCCGGGTTCCAGGGGACGGGTGAAGCTGGGCCATCCCGTACCAGATTCGTATTTGTCTCTGGAGCTGAACAGAGGGGCGCCCGAGACGATATCAACGTAGATGCCGTCCCGCTTGTTGTCCCAATAGGCGTTGTCAAAGGGAGGCTCGGTCCCATCCTCCTGGGTGACCTTGTACTGGAGCGGGGTGAGCATCCTGCGCAGCTGATCTTCCCCGGGGTCGACGACGTCTCCGCCGATGACGATCGTTCGCAGGTCCAGCTTGTCTCCCCAGGTTTCCTTGAGAAAATCGTCGCGCCCGGATCGGTAGCGGTAGAACTTGTACCGGATACTGTTTTCCCTGTAATAGTCCTGGTGATACGCCTCGGCCGGGTAGAAGGTTTCCAGCTTGCGGATCGGGGTGACAATGGGACTGTTTACTATCCCTGACTGTTCGAGGGCTTTTCTGGAAGCCGTGGCAATGTCCCGCTGTTTTAGGTCATGATAGAATATAGCCGAAGTGTATTGGCCGCCGCGGTCAACGAACTGGCCTCCCGCGTCCGTGGGATCGATATGCCGCCAAAACCAGTCAACAAGGAACGCATACGGGATTTTTGTCGGATCATAGACGACCTGGATGGCCTCAACGTGACCTGTGGTTCCGGAAGAAACCTGGTCGTAGGTCGGGTTGGCCGCATTGCCCCCTGTATATCCGGAGACCACCGTGACAACCCCGTCCAGTATTTCGAAATCCGATTCCATGCACCAGAAACATCCCCCGGCAAAGGTGGCCGTTTCGAGGCCGGATGGATTATCACGAGTTATCTGCGTGCTCGCGGCAGCGAGAACGACAGGAAAGAGGACAAAAAGCATGGTCAAAAGCAGTGGCAGGAATATTTTCATGACCCCTCCTCTGTGGTCAACGTGGATCGGGTACAAACCCTCAATATGGACAGGAGGAGAGAAGTCAATGGCAGGGGAGTGGAGCGGGATCGTCCGGCTGGACCTACCGCGATTTTGATCTTCGGGGTATTGGCCGGGCGAGATCAGAAAATCCGGTATCAGAAGTAGTCGGTTTGTCTGTCCAGAGTGCGGTAGTTGATGGCCTCGGCCAGGTGGGGAACGGCGAGCCCGGGGTCGCCGGCAAGGTCGGCAATGGTCCGGGCGATGCGCAGGATGCGTGTGAAGGCCCGGGCGGAAAGACCCAAATTCTTGACCGCCGATTCCAGAAAACCGTGCTCCGCATCACCCAGGGGGCAGAACTCCTGGAGCCATTTGCCCGAGAGTTGGGCATTGGTCAGCAGCGGGGTGTCCAGATACCGTTTGGACTGGATCTCGCGGGCCGTTTGGATACGTGTGCGCATGGTCGTGGAGTCCAGTGCCCCGGTGTTTTGGCGGAGTTCCTTGTAGGGCACGGCCGGGACCTCGACCTGGAGATCGATACGGTCCAGGAGCGGTCCGGAAAGGCGGGATCTGTACCGCTGTATCTGGCTCGGTGTGCAGGTACACGGATGGCGTTCGTCGCCCAGATACCCGCATGGGCATGGGTTCATGGCCGCCACGAGCATGAAGTCTGCCGGGTAGGCCAGGGAGACCGCGGCCCGGGAGATGGTCACATTGCCGTCCTCCAGGGGCTGCCTGAGGACCTCCAGGACGTGCTTCTTGAATTCAGGGAGCTCATCTAGGAAGAGGACTCCCCTATGGGCCAGAGAGACTTCACCCGGCCTGGGGTACTGGCCGCCGCCAATGAGTCCGGCGTCGGAGATGGTGTGGTGCGGGGATCTGAACGGTCGGGACACGATCATGGGCTGATCGGATTTGAGGTGCCCGGCCACGCTGTATATCTTGGTCACCTCAAGGGCCTCGTCAAAGCCCAGGGGGGGCAGGACCGTGGGGATACGTTTGGCAAGCATGGTCTTGCCGCTGCCGGGAGGCCCCAAGAAAAGCAGGTTGTGTGCGCCCGCTGCTGCGATCTCTATGGCCCGTTTTGCATGCTCCTGGCCTTTGACCTCCGAGAAGTCGACCAGGTGTTTTTCACGCAGATTCCACAGGGAATCCAGATCGCTGACCGCTGGTTCAATGGTTGTCTCGCCAAGGAAAAAACGGATGGATTGGGAAAGGGAGTCTACGGGCAGGACCGTCAGCCCCTTGACGACCGCGGCTTCGGCGGCGTTTTCCTGGGGCACGAACAATGCCTTGGCCCCGGTTTCCCGGGCCTTGATGGCCATGGGAAGAATTCCGGTGACCGGTCTGAGCCCACCACTCAAGGAGAGTTCTCCGGCCATGTAATAGCCGGCCAAGGCATGGCCGGGGATTTCTCCGGCCCCGGCCAAAAGTCCCAGGGCAAGTGGAAGGTCGTAGCCGCTGCCTTCTTTGCGGACGTCCGCTGGGGCCAGGTTGACCGTGATCCGCGATGCCGGGAGCTTGAATCCACTGTTCTTCAGGGCCGAGAAGACACGCTCCTTGCTTTCGCGGACGGCACCCTCGGCGAGCCCGACCATGCAGAATGCGGGCAACCCAGAACGGGCCAGGTCCACTTCGAGTTCAACGGTAAAGGCATCAATGCCGAGAAGAGCGGTTGTTTCGACCTTGGAAACCATGGATCATTCCACCAGTTTTCCGATCCGGTTCCAGCGGATATTTGAGAAGCCCTCCCAGGACCAGTACAGGATCATGGCCTTGCCTTCGATCTTGTCCCGGTCCACGAATCCCCAGAATCTGGAGTCGTAGGATTGGTCCCGGTTGTCGCCCATGACAAAATATTTGTTTGCAGGAACGGTGATCGGGCCGAAGTTGTCCCTCGTGGGCCGGTAGTTGGGTTCCACATGCCGGGCATAGGGCTCGTCCAGTTTTTTGCCGTTACGATAGAGGACCTTGTCGCGCATCTCCAGGACGTCGCCCGGGGTCCCGATAACCCGCTTAATGAAATCCTTTGAAGGATCCTCTGGGAATTCGAAAACGATGATGTCCTTGAACTCGGGCTCGGAGAAGTGGGTAACGAAAAAGTCGGTAAATGGAATCCGGATCCCGTAGGTGAATTTGTTTACCAGAAGGTGGTCCCCGATCTGCAGTGTCTCAAGCATGGATCCCGAGGGGATCTTGAAGGCCTGGACCACGAAGGATCGAATGATAAAGGCCAGGATGAAGGCGATGATGAGGGCTTCGGCGTATTCTTTCAAAACAGTTTGCCAGCGTGGTTCCATGGAGTGGTCCTGATAGATGTTCGGTTTTTGAAGAGTCGGTTCGTTGGTGGAACAGAGAGATCCCGGATCGGGGCCGGGACGATGCTTTTTGAAATTTTACGAATTTTAAGAAATTTGTTTAATTTTAGTATGTTACTGGCGAAAATCTGCCATAAACAACAAGAAATTTTTAGAACCGCTTGAACCTAAAACCTAAAACTGCGGCTTGGCCGCAATAGAGGGGTAAAGGATTGAAACCGTGGAATGGGAATGCTGCATTGTTGGCAACATGGCCGGATCGTTATTCGGGTAGGGTTTGCCCGATAAGCCGTTTGCGGGGGGATTATTTGTTGTCATCCACCTGCATGGCGGCCAGGAAGGCCTCTTGGGGGATTTCCACGCTCCCCATGCGTTTCATGCGGCGTTTACCTTCCTTCTGCTTTTCCAGGAGCTTGCGCTTCCGGGTGATGTCCCCGCCATAGCACTTGGCGGTGACGTTCTTGCGCAGGGGAGCGTTCCGTTCCTTGGCGATGATCTTGCTCCCGATGGCCGCCTGGACAATGACCTCGAAGAGCTGTCTGGGGATGAGCCGCTTGAGTTTCAGGGCCAGGGCCCGACCGCGGTAATAGGCGTTGTCCCTGTGGACGATACAGGACATGGCATCTACGGGTTCGCTGTTGATGAGAATATCCAGCTTGACGAGGTCTGCGGGACGGTAGTCCATGATTTCGTAGTCAATGGATGCGTATCCCCTGGTCATGGATTTAAGGCGGTCGAAGAAGTCGTACACGATCTCGGAAAAGGGCAACTCATAGGTTATGATGACCCTGTTGGCGGTCAGGTACTTGAGATCCTTCTGTACCCCCCGTTTTTCCTCACATAGTTTGAACACGTTGCCCACGTACTCGTTGGGGACGTGGATCTCCATACGCACATATGGTTCGTTGATCGTGTTGATTTCTCCCGGGCTCGGTAGCTTGCTCGGGTTGTCGATTTCAAATATCTCGCCGTCGGTCTTGTGGATTTCGTATACTACCGAGGGGGCGGTTGCAATGAGATTCGCTCCGAATTCACGCTCCAACCGCTCCTGGATGATTTCCATGTGGAGCAGGCCCAAAAAACCGGCCCTGAAACCGAATCCCAGGGCCTGGGAGGTCTCGGCTTCATACGCGAAGGCGGCGTCATTGAGCTGGAGTTTTTCCAGGGCCGAGTGCAGCACACTGTATTCGGCCGGTTCCACCGGGTACAGGCCGCAAAAGACCATGGGCTTGACCGTTTTGAAACCGGGAAAAGATTTACTGGTCGGGTTTTTGGGGTGGGTGATGGTATCACCCACACGGGCCTCGTCCAGGTCTTTGATACTTGCGCAGAGGAAGCCGACCTCACCGGGCCCGAGTTCGGGGATATCCGATGGTTCGGGCGAGAACACGCCCAAACGGGTGACCTCGAAGTCCTTGCCCGTGGAGAACATCCGTATGGACTGGCGGTTTTTGATCGTTCCCTCGAGAATCCTGAAAAGAACGACGACGCCCTGGTAGGAATCGTACCATGAATCAAAGATCAGCGCCTTGAGTGGCCGTCCCGGCGCACTTGTGGGGGCCGGGATTTCGTGGACGAGGCGTTCGAGGAGACCGGGTACCCCTTCTCCGGATTTTGCGCTGACCAAAATGGGATCGGTACAGTCCAGGCCGATGGCCTCTTCGATCTCCTGACACACCTCGTCCGGATGGGCGCTGGGCAGATCGATCTTGTTCAGCACTGGAAGAACGTCCAGATCGTGGTCCAGGGCCAGGTAGACGTTGGCCAGGGTCTGGGCTTCGACCCCTTGGGTGGCATCCACCACGAGCAGGGCCCCGTCGCAAGCGGCCAGGCTGCGGGACACCTCGTAGCTGAAATCCACATGTCCAGGAGTGTCAATGAGGTTGAGAATGTAGGTGTTCCCGTCTGGAGATGCATAGGGAATGCGCACCGTCTGGGATTTGATGGTGATTCCCCGCTCCTGCTCCAGTTCCATCCTGTCCAGGTACTGGTCCCGTTTGTCCCGCTCGGCGATCAGCCCGGTCAGTTCCATAATCCGGTCAGCCAGTGTGGATTTTCCGTGGTCGATATGGGCGATGATGCTGAAATTGCGAATTTTTGTGGTCTCGGTCATGCAGGTATCCGTGGCACCCCTTGGTGCCTGGGAAAAAACGATACATGGTCTGAAGAATCAGACGGACAATTTCTGTATTGTTTTTTGCTGGTTGGGGATTTGTAGGGACATTTCCCGCTATGGGTACATGTCCCCTCAAAATAGATCGTGACTATTCAGGTGCATTTTCTAGGAATCAGAATCGTTACTGTAAGAAATTTAAGAGCCTTAAGAAATTATATAGGGGCGGTTAGCAGGTAGGTCTCTTATTCCTTAAATTTTTTACATCCTCCAATTTCCCAAATTTATTGACCGGCACTCAGATTTGACACGCAATTTTAACGTGTTGCGGTAGTAAAATTTTGACCTGAATAGTTACAATACCTCGAGAGAACAGCCGCAAAAAGTGTCCCGGGCAACAATATTGAGAAAGGTGTGCCCCCGTGATTGTCAGAACAAGAAGGTATGGACCGCCTATGCGGTCACGCCATGCGGTCCGTTTATAGCGGAGGCTCACGGCCACTCCGGATCCCATGGTCCTGGATGTCCGTTTTAGAAGTAGCTTTTGACCTTGGTCACGAGCTCGGGAAGTTGTTCCTGCAGGGTCGGGCTGAGTCCCTCTTCCATGGCGTCGGGAATGTACGCACTCTGGACCACCAGGATCTTCAGGTCGATCCCCGTGTTGTCCCTGAGTTCCTTGAGCAGGTTGGTGGTCGGGAACTGGTGGAGGGTGAAGTCGGGGATCTTCTTGGGATCCATCTGGTCCACATCGATCTCGAAGATTTCACCGGGCTCACGGTCGCTCTGGGTGACCGCGTCAACCACGATGACCCGGTCCGGAAGGGTATCGCTCAAGACCATGTCGAAAAGAAGCCCTCGTATGGAGGTGCCCACATCCAGCAGGGCGACATCATCAGGCACTTCCGGATCCTTTTCCAGGGCCGCTACCAGGGCCGGACCGACACCATCGTCCGCATACAGGACATTCCCGCAACCAAAGACAACCACGCGGGAATTAAACATCTTTGACCAATCCATGTACTCACTCCTCATCCCGTACCGCAAAAGGGCCGGGCGTTACAAAAAAGACCGCTGCCCGCTTACGGGCAACGGCCTTCATAATCCATTTGTGTACGGCTGTCTAATCTAGTGTTTCATGGTTTCCAGGGTGTTTCCTGCATTGTCCTGGATCTTGACTTCCATGGCAATACCGCCATCCAGGCGGTGAGTAGCGCAGCTCATTCACGGGTCATAGGCGCGTACGGCCATCTCGATCCTGTTCAGGATGCCCTGGTCGTATTTGCCGTCTTTGATGACCGCCTTGGCGGCCTGTTTTACGGACAGGTTCATGGCCGCATTGTTGTGCGTGGTGCCAACAATGAGGTTGGCCATGGTACACAGGCCGTTTTCATCGGTCTTGTAGTTGTGGATCAGGGTACCGCGGGGTGCTTCAACACAACCAACGCCTTCACCGGCCTTGGGCTCGATGTTCGTGGCCCGAATATCCCTGCCCGTGATTTCAGGATCATTGAGCAGTTCTTCGGCACGTTCGGCGCAGTATACCAGCTCGATCAGACGTGCCCAGTTGTAGAGCAGGGTCAGATGAGCGGGGCGGCCAAAGCTCTTGCGGAAGATTTCAAGTTCTTCCTGAGCCAGAGGCGTTGCCATCTTGTCACAGACATTGATTCTGGCAAGACAGTTGGAGCGGTAGACACCGACAGGATCATTTTCGTCGAGTTTCAGGTTGCCCCATTTTTTGGCATAGGGAAACTTCAGATAACTCCAATCCTCGATGTGCTCACCGATATAATCTTTGTAATCTGCATACTTGAACTGATCGATCTTGCCATTGGCATCCTGCATGCGCAGTTCGCCATCATAGAGCTGTAATGCGCCTTCACCATCGACAGTTCCGATGTAGCCGGAAGGAAATACCCCCAGGGTTTTTACCGCGTCCAGATATTTGGGGAAGACATCTTCACGGGCAAACTTCATGGTGAACATGGCGAAGTCTTTGAATTCCTTGATTCCTTCAAGGAGTTCCTTCCGTTCTTCCTCCTGCATGGGCCGGGAATATCCGCCAACGACAGCGGCCATGGGATGGATGACCTTGCCGGCGAATTTTTCGAGCATCATCTGGGATTTGTAACGCATGTGCACTACTTTTTTGGCCAGGTCCGGAGCGGCACCAACAATACCCACGACATTACGTACGGAATAGTCGGCATCGGGACCGAGGACGAAGTCCGGTGCGGCCAGAAAGTAGAAGTGGAGGATCTTGTCCGGAATATAGGCCAGCATCTGGCAGAGTTCCCGGAGTTTTTTGCCCGTGGGGGGCAGTGTCACGCCGAGGCACTCGTCAGCGGCCTTGTTCGAAGCCAGGTGATGCTGCCAGGGGCAGATTCCGCAGATGCGGTTGACGATCCGGCAGACCTCTTCGATAGGACGACCGACAACGAATTTTTCAAATCCCCTGAGAGACAAGACGTGCAGTCTTGCATCATCCACATTTCCGGTGTCATCAAGCTGGATGGTGACGCTCGCATGACCCTCAATGCGGGAGACCGGGGCTATATTTAATGTTTTACCCATTATCTCCTCCTAACCTAGTTTTTTCAGCATGTTGTGTGCGCCGCAGAACCGGGCCAGATACCCGCGACGGTCAGGCATGGCCGAGGGATCGAAACCGTTGGAAGCCAGGGCGCCCATGTAGTCGACAATGGGCTTGGCACCCTTGCGGATGGGACCGTAGCAGCCACGACAGGGCATGCGGGTGCTGATACACCGAGGATTCCCGTTCTTGCCGCCGCACCCGGCACGGGTGACCGGGCCGAGGCAGAGGAAACCCTGTTCCAGCAGACAGCGCATTTCGTCAATTGGTTTATCCGGATCGAATTCCGGAGTCTGGAGCATGCGCTTGATATCCGGAAGACCCTTCTTGCCCTTTTTGATGGTCGGACAGGTGTCGCATACCGACCGTTCGGGCATGGCAAATTCGGTCTTACCCTCGAGGAGGGCAAGGACCGCAGCCGTGATCCAATCAGGGTGCGGGGGGCAGCCGGGCAAATAGATATCCACGTCCACGATTTCGTCGAGGGCGTAACACTTGTCCAGCAAGGGCGGAATGTTCTTGGTCGGGGGCTCGCCGGGATCCGTGGTCGGAGAGTCCTTGTACACGAACTGATTCAGTTCGTCGTTACCATACATGTTGATCAGGGCGGGGATACCGCCGTCCGTGGCACAGGTGCCCAGAGCGATGAGGAGTGTGCACTTCTTGCGCATTTCCTTGGCGATCTCGACGTGTTCCTCGTTCCTCACACTTCCAGAAACGATCCCGACTACGGCTTCGGGGATGTTCATCTCGGCCTCTTCGCCGGTCTGTCCGAAGTATTTATGATCCATGATGACCGGGATGTGGACGAAATCCAGGTTGTTGACCAGGAGGTCAACCAGGACATCACCGATATTCAGAAGGGCTATCTCACACCCGGAGCATGAGTTGAGCCATTCTTCGGCAACAGTTACTTTGGCCATATCTCTTACCTCCATGGGGTTGGATCAGAGTTTGATCCACCCTGACATCGTTAGGCGCTGACAGCCTGTTTCTTTTCCAAACGGACAGGATTTGGACCCAAATTCCGGATTTTATCCGTGAATTCCGTGACGACTTTCTGGAATTTGGGAGCCTCAGCCCCTGAAACCCACTCGATCGCGAACCTTTCGGGATTGATGCCGAGATCTTCGAGGACCAAGTTGATGGCGTTTGCCCTAGCCAATGCTTTATGATTACCATCCAGGTAATGACATTCACCAAGGTGTCAGCCCATGACGATGACGCCATCGGCTCCTTTTTCCAGGGCGTCGACAACAAGATTAGGGTGGACCATCCCGGAACACATGACCCTTATGGCGCGCATGTTCGGGGGATATTGCAGCCTGGAGACTCCCGCCAGGTCTGCACCGGCATATGCACACCAGTTACAGAGGAATCCGATGATTACAGGCTCAAAATTGTCTGCCATTGAAACGTCTCCTTGTTTATGGCTTTTCGTGCGTGGGATCCCCTGAAAACAGAGATCCCACGCCCAAAGTGCGTTATATATCCTCCAGGGCTGTCATGACCTGTGCCCTGAGCTGTTCCGTTGTGAAGCCGTGCACGTAGACACCCTTCTTGGGGCAGGTGGCCTCACAGATACCGCAACCCTTGCACAGAGACGCATTGGTCTCGATCCGCCGTTTCTCTTCGCCTTCCTCGTCCGTGTAGGTAACCATGGTGATGGCACCATAGGGACAGGTATCCACGCAAAGGGCGCAACCATCGCAGTTTTCCGTGGGGTAGGACTTGATGGAATCCAGAGTCATCTCGGATTTTGAGAGTACAACGGAAGCGCGTGCGACAGCGGCCTGGGCCTGGGCGATGGCCTCGTCGATGGGCTTGGGATAGTGGCACAACCCGGCAACATACATGCCGTCGACGGTCATGTCGACAGGACGCAGTTTGGGATGGGCCTCCATGATGAAGCCGTCCTCGTTCAGGCCACACTTGTACAGGTCGACCAGCTCGTCGCTCTTGTTGGGCACAATGGCCGTGGCAAGGACGAGATAGCTTGGGCGGATATCCAGGGTTTTTCCGGAGACGGGATCGTCGACCAGGACGACGAGATCATCGCCCTCGCTCGTGACACTAGGCTTTTTGTCCAGTGAGTAGCGGACGAATATGACGCCGAGTTCCCTGGCTTCAGTGTACAGATCTTCACGTTCGCCATAGGTCCGGATATCGCGGTAGATGATGAATACGGGCATGTCCGGATTGGCCTTTTTCAGGTCAATGGCCGATTCCATGGAGTGGGTACAGCAGGTTTTGCTACAGTAGGGGCGTTCAGGGCAGCGTGAGCCGACGCACTGGATGAATACCGCGCCCTTGGCCTTGGATACCGCAGGCATGTGTTCCCTGAGTTCCTTGTCGAACTCCAGGTGGGTCAAGACCCGTTCGTCCTTGCCGTACAGGTATTCATCGGGTTTGTACTCGGTGGCACCGGTACAGACGACGGCCGCGCCGTATTTGATGGCTTTGGTTTCCCCGGCCACGTCGATCTCGGTGACAAAATCACCCACCGAACCCTTGTTGCTCTTGAGGGTGGTATTTTTGAAGAGCTTGATGTTCGGATGGGCTTCGACCTTGGCGACCAAATCGTCCACATAGGGTTTGATGGGCTCACCCTTCCAGGTCTTGTTCAGAAGCAGGGCGTTACCACCCAGGGTGTCGGTCTTTTCGACGAGCATGGTTTCAAAACCCTGATCGGCGATACCAAGGGCCGTCTTCATTCCGGAAACACCGCCACCAACGACAAGGGCGGTCTGGTTCACGCCGATGGACAGGTGGTCCAGTGGCTCAAGCATGCCTGCCTTGGCCACGGCCATGCGCACCTGGTCCTTGGCCTTATCCGTGGCCAGGTCCTTTTCCTTCATGTGGACCCAGCTGTTCTGGTTCCTGATGTTGGCCATCTCAAAGAGATACTCGTTGAGGCCGGCTTCCTTCAGGGTTTCCTGGAACAGGGGTTCATGGGTTCTTGGCGTACACGCGGCCACGACGACACGGTTGAGCTGCTGTTCCTTGATTTCATTGGCCATCAGGACCTGTGTGTCCTGGGAACAGGTGAACATATTGTTTTTGACGTAGACAACGCCCGGGAGGGTCTTGGCGTACTCGGCAACGGCCTCGACGTCGATGGTCCCGGCGATGTTGATCCCGCAGGAGCAGACAAAGACACCGATCCTCGGTTCCTGACCGGCCACGTCGGTCTCGGCGGGGAAGGTCTTGTCCTGGGTCATTGTGCCGCGGACGGAATTGAGATTGGCGGCCGCTTCCATGGCTGCGGACGAGGCCTCTGTAACGGACTGAGGAATGTCCTTGGGGCCCTGGAACGCACCGGCAGCGAAGATGCCGTCCTTGGTGGTGGCCACGGGGTTGAAGCTGGTGGTCTCGGCAAAGTTGTACTTGTCGAGTTTGATGCCCATGTTCTGGGCCATTTCCAGGGCAGCGGGGCCGGTCTGCAGACCGACGGAGAGGACGAAGAGATCGTATTCTTCCTTGGCCCGTTCACCCGTTGTCGTATCCATGTATTCGACGATCACGCCCTTGTTATCGGGGCCGGGATAGATAGTATGGATGCGGTCGGGGATAAAGCGGATGCCTTCTTCCTTGGCCTTTTCAAGGTATTTGTCGAATTCCTTGCCGTGGGTACGCATGTCCATGTAGAAAATGGACAGATCCAGGTCTTCGCCATCGGCGTGTTCCGCCGAGACCATGGCCTGTTTGAGGGCGTACATACAGCAAACACTGGAGCAGTATCCGTTGTCACACTTGTTGATGTTACGGGAGCCAACGCATTGTAACCAGCCAACCTTCTTGGGGACGGTGTTGTCCGAGGGACGTTCAAGGTGCCCCATGCATGGGCCGCCGGCTGCCAGGAGACGTTCGTACTCGAGGCTGGTGACCACATCGGGCAGTTTGGCGTAGTCGTATGTGTCGAAGACAGAGGGATCAAAGGCCTTGAATCCGGGTGCGGTTATGATGGAACCCACCTGGACCTCATGGAATTTTTCCGTATCCTCGAAGTTGATGGCTTCAGCGGGACAGAATTTTTCACAGGCCCGGCATTTGCCTTTCTGGATGTAGATACAAT
The DNA here is from genome assembly GCF_054921335.1 of Desulfoplanes sp. Taxonomy (NCBI): domain Bacteria; kingdom Pseudomonadati; phylum Thermodesulfobacteriota; class Desulfovibrionia; order Desulfovibrionales; family Desulfoplanaceae; genus Desulfoplanes; species Desulfoplanes sp. Next base: position 21,507 of record NZ_JBUDSQ010000010.1, read on the forward strand.
TTTCCGGATCGATGGCGTACTTCAACGGAACGGCCTGGCCATACGGAATGTAGGCCGCCTTGCGTTTGCTCAATCCGCCGTCGAATTCGTTGGGGACCTTCTTGGGGCATTTTTCCGCGCACATGCCGCAGGCGATACATTTATCGACATCGACATACCGCGGATTTTCTTTGACGGTTACGGTAAAATTACCAGCTTCGCCTTCGATCTTCTGTACCTCACTCAGGGTGAGGAGTTTGATGTTCAAGTGCCGACCGCACTCTACCAATTTTGGTGAGAGTATTCACATCGCGCAGTCGTTGGTCGGGAAGGTCTTGTCCAGCTGGGCCATTGCCCCGCCGATCGCCGACGTCTTCTCGACCAGGTACACGTAGTAACCGGTGTCAGCCAGGTCCAATGCCGCTTGGATGCCGGAGATCCCGCCCCCGACAACCATGACTGCACCAACTTTCTCTTGTGCCATAGTTTACCCCCTTAGCCAGTTGATTTGGTGCTAATGGTATTGAAATATCGGTTGTAGCCACTTTCAGGATCGTCATAACCCGGGCTTCGATCCTGATTTATATAAAAACCAAATAGGTCAGACATAAATATGTGCAAAAAATTTATGAGCTTCGTATCCCATGTTTGGAAAAAATGCTAGTCCTTGTGGCGAAGAAATTGAAAAATAATTGGGGGATTGCAAAAAAAAGTATCACAAGACGATCCCGTCTACCCGCTTATGGATTTCTGCGTAAAAGACGGCATGGGGCCATGGGGGCCAGCACTCCGTGTGGGAACAACAAAGGGGAAGACGCGGATGGCGGGTTTTCCGTCAAGAGCCTTGCGGGTCCCCATGATTCTGGGTATGCTCAAATTTATTGATAAAAATGGACCTGCGGTCCCGATATTCTCCCACAATGACCATGGACCGGCATATGAAAAAAATGACCTGTTTGCTCGTGCACCAGGATCCCCAAATCCGGCAGGAACTCAGACGGATGCTCTCGGAAATCAAGGGGGTCAAGATCCTTGGTGAGGCTGTCTCTTCCTTTGAGGCGTTGGAGATGCTGGAATCCATCCCGTATGATCTTTTTTTCCTCGGAACCGAACTCGACGGAGGGGTGACCGGCATTGAAATGGCGCAGATTCTTGCCCAGCGCAAGACTGGTCCGGTGCTCATCTTTTTGGCCCCGGACGAATCCCTGGCCTTCAAGGGATTTGAGCTCGGGGCAACGGACTATCTGCTCTGGCCGGCCACCGTGGATCGGTTCAAGCGTGCCATTGAACGTGCCGGGCAGATAATGCCCAAATCCAAAGATTCCGACAAGGGGGTAGCCAGCCCCTTGGAGGCCAAGGCGAGCAATGGGGAAGAGACCCTGCACTTGTCCCTCGGCGAGAAGGAAGAGGAACTTTTTCTCGAGGCGTTGCGTCAGGCCTGGGACCGGAAACAGGCAAGGCCCCTGGAGATCGAAAAGCTCCCCATCAACCAGGATGGCAGGCTGTTGCTCATCCCGTATAGTTCCGTCGTCTTTATCGAGGCGTATGAGGACTATAGTTATGTCCACACCTCTAGTGATAAATTTTTGACTTCCTACCGGCTCAAGAGTCTCGAGGAGCGGTTGCGTAAACACCGGTTTTTCCGCGTACACAGAAAGTATCTGGTCAATCTTGAAATGGTCACGGAAATCGCGTCGATGCCCGGCAGCAATTTCATGCTCCGTACCGCGGGGAGAAAAAAAATCGAGCTGCCCATCAGCCGTCGGCGTATCGGTGAGTTGAAGCAATTACTCAACCTATAAAAATGGACGAACGGCCGTGGGGGGAGGATTTTTGCCCCTGCACGGTTTTTTTGTTCCGGTGCAAGGCTGGTCCCCTCGAAGATCCCGCGGAGATAATACCGGGGAGGGAATTTTTGATGGGTTGCGGGATGTCAACCGTTTACCCCGGACAGTTCGCCTTTAGCCGATTATTCATCCACATGTCTTGCAAAATGGGTACGATCCATCCATACATGATCACGACCTCTGGCATATACTTGCAAGATTCAAAACGATCAATCGCCCCCTATTCCACGACGCACTGCCGACAGGCACGATCCAAGGAGGATATTATGGAGCAAAATGGCGCACTGGACTCTCTGCTTCAGGAGGAACGCGTTTTTAGGCCATTGCCGCAACTCGTCATCGAAGCCAACGTCAATCCCCAGGAATACGATGCAGCCATCAAGAATGGTAACGATGATTATCTGACGTATTGGGAGGATGCTGCCAAGGAGTTGGACTGGTTCCGCAAGTGGAATCAGGTTCTCGACGACTCCAATCCGCCTTCCTACCGTTGGTTCCCCGGGGCCAAGTGCAATATTGTATATAATGCCCTTGACCGGCACATCACCACGGCGAACAAGAACAAGCTTGCCCTGATATGGGAGGGTGAACCAGGGGACACCCAGAAGTTCACCTATTACGAGCTGTACCGGGCGGTGAACCGTTTCGCCAATGCCCTGCGCTCTTTGGGTATCAAGAAGGGAGACCGGGTCATCATCTATATGTCCCCTCTGCCGGAAACGATCATTGCCATGCTCGCCGTCGCCAAGATCGGTGCGGTCCATTGTATGATTTTTGCCGGTTTTTCCGCCAAGGCCTTGCGCGAGCGGATCAACGACGCCCAGGCCAAGCTGGTCATCACCGCCGACGGGTTCTATCGCAACGGTCGTCCCATCAATCTGAAGAAAGTCATCGACGAGGCCGTTGAAGGGGCTGATTCCGTGGATACGGTCGTGGTTGTCCATCGGGCCAATGTCCAGGTGGAGATGAACGAGCCCCGGGATCTGTGGTACGAGGCCCTGGTCCGTCAGGAAAGCGCCGAGTCCCCCACCGAGGTCATGGACGCCAATGACATGCTCTTCCTCCTGTACAGTTCCGGGACCACGGGAAAACCCAAAGGGATCGTGCACGGGCACGGCGGCTACATGGTCGGGGTGCACCGCAGTCTCAACTGGGTCTTTGATATCAAACCCACGGATATTTTTTGTTGCACTGCGGACGTGGGCTGGATCACAGGGCACAGTTACGTGGTCTATGGGCCGCTCATGGCCGGGACGACAACCGTGCTCTACGAAGGTCATCCCCTGTATCCCCAGGCCGACCGCATGTGGGACGTGATCGCCAAGTACGGGGTGACCATCTTTTATACCGCCCCCACGCTCATACGCATGCTCATGCGTTTTGGGACCCAGTATCCCAAGATGCACGACTTGAGTACCCTGCGTTTGCTCGGTTCCGTGGGCGAGCCGATCAATCCGGAGGCCTGGGTCTGGTTCTACAAAAACATCGGCCGGTCCGAGTGCCCGATCATAGATACCTGGTGGCAGACGGAAACCGGTTCGTTCATTATCTGTCCGTTCCCGATCACCCTGCTCAAACCAGGATCGGTTTTCAAACCGCTCCCCGGAATCGAGGCCGACGTGGTCAACGAACAGGGGGAATCCGTCCCGCCCGGCAAGGGCGGTCTTTTGATACTCAAACGACCCTGGCCTTCCATGCTCCTTGGACTGTACAAAGATCCCGAACGGTATAAGGAAGCCTATTGGAGCCAGGTTCCCGGCGCCTACCTCGCCGGTGATGTGGCCCGCAAGGATGAGGATGGGTATATCTGGATACAGGGGCGTTCCGACGATGTCCTCAATATCGCCGGACACCGGGTGGGAACGGCCGAATTGGAGAGCGCCCTGGTTTCGCACCGGGCCGTTGCCGAGGCCGCGGTCATCGGTGTACCCGATACCATCAAGGGAGAGGTGGCCAAGGCCTTTGTCATCCTGAACGAGGATTATTGCGATCCCGAAGATCCCGATGAATTGATGAAACGGCTCAAGGCCCATATCCGTAGAGAACTGGGACCGGTTGCTGTGGTCAAGAGTGTCGAAACCAGGGAAAAGTTGCCCAAGACCCGGAGTGGCAAGATCATGCGCCGGATTCTCAAGGCCGAGGAATTGGGTGAGGCGGTCGGTGACACCTCGACCCTTGAAGACGATTGATCCCGATTCCATGCTGGTGTGGACATAGTCAAAAGGCGGCCTCCGGCCGCCTTTTTTGTTGGTTCCGTTCTTGAGTTTTTGCGGGAAAAGGGTAAAAAGTTTTTCGTGGGCGCAAACGGTGTGGGTCGCTCGTGCGGGATCCTGTCCCGGATCGTTACCCCGGTATCGGGGGCAAGAGTGCACCGACCCTTCTTCTTTTCGACCCACCGGTAATGTTACCCCGGATTTATCATGAGCTCCCCCATTTTTCTTTTCGATCTAGGCAACACGAACATGAAGATCTCCCTGGCCGCTGGCCAAAGGGTGGACCAGAGCCTGGTCATACCGACCAGCGAGTACACTCCGGACTCGTTGGGGCTTTTGCTGGTCAATGCATGTTCTTTTTTCGGCGTCACTCCAGGAAGGGTGGGAGCATGGGTGGTTTCTTCCGTCGTCCCCCATCTGGACAGGATTCTTGCCTCGGCCGGGGAGCGTTTTTTCGGGTGCCCGATATATTTTGTTCCCGGGGATATCCCTCTGCCCATCGAAAACCGGTATGCCAGACCCCGGGAGGTCGGGGCGGACCGGTTGGTTGCGGCTTTTGCCGGTAGACGGCTGTTCAGGGAGCGTACCCTGATACTTGTGGATTTCGGTACGGCGACCACGTTTGATTGTGTGCAGGATAATGCCTATCTCGGGGGGCTCATCTGTCCCGGAGTCCTTTCGTCGGTACGGGCATTGGGCACGAAAACCGCTAAACTTCCCCAGATCAGTCTGGAGACTGCCGGCCCGGGAGTAGAGGTGGGGCGGGATACGTCCACGAGCCTGAACCAGGGGATTGTCCATGGCTTCGCGGCCATGCTCGAGGGGCTGGTCGCCCGGCTCGGGACGAGCCTCGGGGATGACCGTCCGCTGGTCGTTGCCACCGGGGGATTTGCTGAGAAAATCGTGCCCGTGTGCGGGGGGATCGACCATGTCTGCCCGGATCTGCTCATGCAGGGGCTGCGCATGGCGTATTTTGGAATGACGGAGGCTGAATAATCAATCATCCGGTGATATTTTTTACCCCTGGAATGTTCAAAATCCTCCAATTCCCCAAAACCCCCTAAATTTTTCAACCCTCTAAAATCTCCAATACGGCCAAGCCGCGGTTTTAGGTTGTAGGCTCTACGTTTTACGTCCGGTCGGTTGTAGGATTTTCTTGTGTTTTATGGCAGAATTTCACGGATAATATACTAAAATCATTTAAATTTCTTTAATTTTCATAATTTCCAAAATCACAACAAACCTTCTACGAGGAGTGACGGTATGAGCTATATCGAGTCGGTATGGGCAAGAGAAATCCTGGATTCCAGGGGCAATCCCACGGTCGAGGTCGAGATCGGACTGGAGTCGGGCGCAGTTGGTCGGGCGGCTGTTCCTTCCGGGGCTTCCACCGGAACGCGTGAGGCATTGGAGCTGCGCGACGGGAACGACTCCCGTTATGGGGGCAAGGGTGTGGAACAGGCGGTCAAGAATGTTATTCAGGAGATCGCTCCGGACGTAGAGGGAATGGATGCCAGACGCCAGGTCGAGCTCGATCAGCTGCTGATTGAACTCGATGGCACGGAGAACAAGAGCCGTTTCGGGGCCAACGCCATCCTCGGCGTCTCCCTGGCTACGGCCCGGGCTATGGCGACCCAGCTGAACATGCCCCTGTACCAATATCTGGGCGGGGTGAACGCCAAGGTCATGCCCGTTCCAATGATGAACATCATCAACGGGGGAGTGCACGCCCCGAACAATCTGGATATCCAGGAGTTCATGATCATGCCCCTGGGCGCGGACAATTTTGCCCAGGCCCTGCGTATGGGTGCGGAAACCTTCCATGCGTTGAAGAATATCCTGGCCAAGGACAAGCTGACCACTGCCGTGGGTGACGAGGGCGGATTCGCTCCCAATCTCAAGAGCCATGACCAGGCCTTTGAATATATCATTCGGGCCATCGAGGCAGCGGGATTCGAGCCGGGCAAGGATATTTCTCTGGCTATCGATGCGGCCGCCTCGGAGTTCTTCAATAACGGTAAATACAATCTGGCCGGTGAAGACAAGGTCGTCACTGCGCAGGAGCTCATCGCCATCTATGACGAATACACCAAAAAATATCCCCTGGTTTCCATCGAGGACGGTCTGGCCGAATCCGACTGGGAGGGCTGGCAGGATATGACCGACGAACTGGACACCATCCAGATCGTGGGCGACGATATTTTTGTCACCAACCCGGGCATCCTGAGCCATGGGATCATCAACGGCGTGGCCAATTCAATCCTCATCAAGCTCAACCAGATCGGGACATTGACCGAAACCATGGACACCATCGAAATGGCCAAGGAATCTTCGTACACCACGGTCATCTCCCATCGTTCCGGAGAGACCTCGGACAGCTTTATCGCGGACCTTGCCGTGGGCGTGAACGCCGGCCAGATAAAATCAGGTTCGTTGTGCCGCAGCGATCGGTTGGCCAAGTACAACCAGCTTTTGCGTATCGAGGAGGAACTCGGGGACCAGTCCGTGTACTTCGGGCCGGCCATGGCCGCCGAATGGTACGGTGACGGGGACGAGGAAGAGGGAAGCTGAGATGATACTGCTCGATGGAAAAGCGACCGCAGCGGCTATCCGCAAGGAGCTGGGCGAGAAGGTTGGAAGGCTGAAGGAAGAGACGGGCAGGGTGCCCGGTCTGGCGGTCATCCTCGTTGGTGAGGATCCGGCTTCGCGCGTTTATGTGCGCAACAAGGAGCGGGCCTGTGCCGAAGCGGGGGTCGTCTCCAAGGGGTACAAGCTCCCGGCCTCGACCTCCCAGGACGAACTGGAGGGGTTGATCAGGGAACTCAATACTGATGATTCAGTGCACGGGATTTTGCTCCAGCTTCCGGTGCCCGAGGGATTGGACAGCCGCCGTTGTCTGGAACTCATCGATCCGTCCAAGGACGTGGACGGATTCCACCCGGTGAACGTGGGACGGCTGACGCTGGGGCTTCCCGGCTTCCGCTCCTGCACCCCTGCCGGAGTGATGACCCTGCTCAGGCGTTACGGGCTCGGGGTGGGCGGCAAGAAGGCGGTGATAGTCGGGCGGAGCAATATTGTCGGCAAGCCTTTGGCCCTGATGCTTTTACAGGACAACGCCACGGTCACCGTATGCCATTCTCGGACAGCCGATCTGGCCGGAGAGGTCCGATCCGCTGATTTTGTCTTTGCCGCTGTGGGCCGTCCCCATTTCGTGACCGAGGATATGGTCAAGGATGGAGCGGTTGTCGTGGATGTGGGGATCAACCGAACCGAGGCGGGGCTTGTTGGGGACTGCGATTTTGATGGATTGCAATCCAAGGTCGCCGCCATGACCCCGGTTCCCGGGGGGGTCGGCCCCATGACCATCGCCCAACTGCTCATCAATACGGTCCGTTCGTTCGGGATCAAACAGGGGGTGTGAGCCGCCGGGGAACAACACGCGCTCCCCCCAACAGGAATCCATAAAAAAAAGGCCCGTTAACGGGCCTTTTTTTTATGGAAGGAAAATGGTCATTCGACGATGATACCGGCGTATCCGACCACCTGATCATAATCACCGTTGACATCCCCGGAAGTGGCATAACGGGTGAGGTAGGCATTGCTCGCCCCAAGTTCTAGGGCCGCAGTGAGTCCCGCTGTCATGGGGAGAATCCCGCACATCGATATCCGCTTGTCGCGGACGGTCTGATACAGCCCCCGGGGGGACAGGGCCAGGATTTGATCGATGGCGGCCGTGTCGAGTTTTTTTGCCGCGTCCGCGGATATGTAGTGGCTCATGTCCGAGCTGACCACCAGGCTGACGGGCTTGTTTGCCATTTTGATCGCTCGGGCCAGGGATGTCCCGACCTCCTCGAGGACGTCGGGGCGGGGATCGGCAATGGTGATGGGGACGATCGAGCAATGCGGATTTTGGGCGTGCAGAAAGGGAAGCTGGACCTCCAGGGAGTGTTCGCGTTTGTGTGACGCGTAATCGCTGGCAATGGCCGGTGAGGATTCCAGGATGGTCTGCGCAAGGGATTGGTCCACGCAAAGGCGGCCGCCGGGAAAGATCCAACACCCGTCGGGCCATAGTCCGATAGGGGCACCTTCGCCGGTGTGGCTTGGCCCAAGGAGAATGATCGATGGATTGAGCCGTGACCGCCCTATGGTCCGACCCGCCACGTCCCCGGAATAGATGTATCCTGCATGGGGGAGCATGGCCAGGATGGTCGGTTGCTGCGAAGGGGCACCATTTGTTGGGATATGCTTTTTAAGATGACGACCAAGTTCTCTGGAACCGCTGGGATAGAATTGACCGGCTACGATAGGCTGTCTGTCCATGGGAACCTCCTTGGAATGTGTCGCCCGTGTCTTTTGACGGCTCCATGATGGCGAGAAAACGGGGAGTGCGGGGTGGGAATCAGCGGGTGCGTGCGCCGGATCCAAGTGTCCGTTGTGTGGGGCGAACCTGATCGGTCGTCGGGGGCGCGGCCTTTTTTGGAACCCGAACGTACCTGGCTATTCAAAGGAGCGCATCTTTTTTTGCAGATCCGCTGTCTCCAGATCACGTGTGGCCATCTTGCTGTAGATGGAATCCGGATATGTCTTGGTGATGGAGATGAGTTTCTTTTTCCACATATCCATATCCTGATTCAATTTGAACAGGTTGGCAAGGGTGTACATGTGGGACGGCCATGAAGGATCGTCCTTGTCCATGTATTTTTCGTATTCCATGCCCCAGCCCAGGGCCTCCTGGTGGCGTCTCGTCCGCGAGGTGACATCGATGAGCATGGCCAGGCAGTCACGGATTTTGGGAAGATCGCGCTTGTCCGTACTCAGGAAGAGGGAAAGCGCCTGCTGCGCGAGCATGTACTCTTTTTCCAGGTCCTCGGATTCTCTGGCGTGTTTGGACAGAAAGTACAGGGCATAGGCCCTCTGGGAGTCCGGGAGCTCGATATCTGAAGCCAGTTGCAGCCACAGTGGGTGGCTTTTGTCCTCAAGTCCCAGATTTTGGTGGGCGATGGCCAGGGTATATTCAAATTGTCGCCGCCGGGCGGGCGAGAGTTCCCAGGACTTGACCTGCCGGGTCATGTCGATGATCTGTTGCCATGATTGGGACTTGACCAATATGGCCAAAACGAGGTCCAGGGCTGGTCCCGAGGCGGGCCCCTGGGGAAGGGATCCGTTGAGGAACGGTCCGGCCAGGTCGAGTCCCTTGGCCGCCCGGTCCGTTTTCCAGTATCCGGTGGCAACGGCCAGGCGGGTCATGGGGATGGGCGAAGAATGCAGGAACGGATATTTTTCCCACGTGGAGACGATGTCCCCGTAGCGCTGCATCTCGATAGCCTTGGCAACCCATTGGTCAAAGGCCTTTTTCCCGACCTCCAGTGCCTTGGGTAGGAGCTCCTGGTCGGGATACTTGCGCACGAAACCGGCCACCGTCTGGAGTGTTTCCTGGGGCGTGTCGCTCCACAATTGCCACATGGCCAATTTGAGCTGGGCCACGGGCGCAAGGGGGCTGTCGGGATATTTCTCGATGATCTGGGTATATACCTGCTTGGGCCGTAGGCTGTAGGGCTTGTCAAAAACCGAGTACATTTTTTTGAGGGAAGGTGTGTCAAAAACCCCCTCCTCGGCAAGCCGCATCTTGGCGATCAGTCCGCCTTCCTGGTCCGGATAGGTTCGGGCGATTTTTTCATAGACGTCCTTGGCCGCCTGTTTTTTATCCAGCATAACATAGATGTCCCCTATGCGGGCCAGTGCGATATCGACATTTTTCCCCCCGGGGGTCAGGTTGGCATAGACCCAGAAATCCTTTTTGGCCCCTTCGAGCTTGTCGTTTTTTAGCTTGATGTATCCCGCGAGCATGAGAAAGTCGGGATCCTTGATGTGGTAACGGGGCCACCGTTTTTGGACATAGTCCATGATTTCGAAACCCTGTTTGTAGAATCCGAGTTCCTTAAGGGCCCTGGTCAATCCCACCGCGCAGCTTTGGACCATGGAACTGTCGGGAAATTTTTGCACGACATACTGGAAGGCGTCAGCCGCCTTCTGGTATTTTTTGTGCGCGAGGTAGTGCTCCCCCATATAGAAGTATGTCAGGGGGGTATTGGAATCGTTGGGGTATTTATCCCTGAGCAGTCTGAAATAGGCCCTGGCCTCCGGAACGTTGCCCACCTTGAGATTTATCAGCCCCATGCTGAGCATGGCCGATGAAAGCCGTAAGGATTTGGGATTGTAATTGACCGCCTGCTGGAAGGCGGACATGACCTCCTGGAAATGGTTGTCGAGGTCGTTGTGGTATTTCTGGAACAGGGCGTCGGCGATCACATAGAGGGTTTCCTCGCGCAGGTCCGCAGGAAATTTGGGGTGCGCGAGCATGCCCTGAAGGACATCCAGGGCGGCGTCGAACTCGCCGTTTTGCAGTGTGGCCTTGGCCGTGATCAGGTAGTCCTTGAAATGGGGCGTGGAGGTGGCGTTTTTTGTCCCCTCAGCGGTCTGTTCCCCCTCCCCTGTCATGGTCTGGTTGGCGGATGCCGGAGGGGGGGATTGAGCGGGTATGTCCGTGCTGTTCGCGGGCTTTGCGGCCTGACCGGCGGGAGGCTCTTGGGACAATGGCTGTGGGGGAGCCCCGTCCGCACTGGCATTGTGGGCGGTCCGGTTGGCCGGAAAAGAAATCTTTTTCGGTGTGGGCACGTCGGGGATGATCGTCTGGTCCGATCCGGTTTTTGGATCGGCCGTATCGGTTCCGGAAAAGGCCTCTTTGGCCGTTTGGAAGCTGACCTTCATCCTGAGCGTCCCCGGTTGCGTGGGCGCTGTGGGATGGGGTTTCTCCGGTAACGGCGTGGGGAGAGAATCTTGGGGCCTGGGCCCGGTTTCTTCCTTTGGCGGGGCTGGTTTTTTCTCAAAACCCTCCCCCACTCTGGATGCGTTCGTTGTTTTGGATCCCCCTGCTGAGCGTGCTTGGGGGGCTGGATCCGGAACGGGAGTGGGCAGCGGGGTTGGTTGGGTAGGGACTGCCCCCTGGGCCCCCTTGGGGAGTGGGACGGTTTTGTTGGCTGTCGTTTGCGCGGGTATTGCCCGGGGGGGTGGAGAGGGGTGCCACTTGGCCCCCATTGGGTCACGGAAGATGTCCAAAACAAGCTTGTTCTCATCGGCAAGGGGGAAATAAATAAACCCAAAGGCCGCGGTGTCCAGGTCGATCTGCATGGTTCTGCCCCTGTCCTGCACGCGGGTGACCATCCTGGAGACGCTCAGGTCCACAGGCGTGGGCGGGGGTTCTTTGTCCCATATGGTTGGAGGGAGAATGAGGGAGATGGTCTTTTTGCCGGAGCGCACGATTTTGAAATTTGGGATGGTTCCGGTGAAGGCGAAAACGAGCCGTTCCTTTTCAGGATGCCGTCCCCAATAATATGTCATGGCCCTTGTTCCATCGGCCATACTGACGACGGCAAGGAGACAGGCCGTGGCCACCAGCAGGGCCTTGGCCCAAAGGTTCCCTCTTGAAATATTGCCGCGAAAATCAGTACGGCGGCGTTGTGCACCGCACCCGCAGGAACGCTCTTCCCGCGACGCGTTACCCCCGTTACCCCTGTGCGCTCCTATGGATTGAGGGCGTTTCGACGGGACGGGAGGGTGGGTACGGTCGGTAGTGGACATATCCGGGGGCTGGCCATGGTCGTTGGTGTATTCTCTTGGTTATCCGTCCCGGATGGTTCCGGTGCAGGGATAAGGGGCCTAGTAACGGTGGAGGGCTCAGAAGAATAGCTCTGCAAAAAACGGGCACATTCCGGAGGTTGTGGGTGGTCCTAGCTGACCGCCTGTCTCCCGGAATCCTTGTCGACCGGGGTATTGGCCGGTTGATCCTTACGAGATATTCTTTTTTTTCAGCTTTTCAATCAGGGTTGTCCGCTTGATGCCGAGGATCTCCGCTGCCTGGTTTTTGACGCCGTCGGCCAGGGCCAGGGCCTCCTTGAGGAGGTGGGTCTCCATGATATCGAAGAAATCCTTCAGTCCGACCCCCTGGTCCTGCATGTCTTTGACGGCCGGGAAGCGGAATCCCTGGGGCACCGACGGGACCGCATTCGGTTCCGGGACGTCGGTCCCGGTTTCCTTCAGGATCTTTGTGGGAAGATCCGCCGGGGTGATGGTCGCATTGTCACAGAGGATGGTCAGCCGCTCCATGAAGTTTTCCAACTCCCGGACATTGCCCGGCCAGGAATAATGGAGGAGGATGTTTTGGGTCTCTGTGGCCAGCCTCATGGTACGGCGTTCCTGACGGCGGCAGAATTTTTGGAGGAAATAGTGGGCCAACAAGGGGATGTCCTCCTGCCGGTCACGCAGGGCGGGGAGATGGATCGGAATGACATTGAGCCGATAGAAAAGGTCTTCCCGGAAAACACCCCTGTTCACTTCCTGTTCGAGATCCCGGTTGGTCGCCGCTATGATCCTGACATTCGCCCGGTAGGTCTTGGTCCCGCCGACCCGCTCAAATTCACGTTCCTGCAGGACCCGAAGGATCTTGACCTGCAGGCTCATGTCCATTTCACCGATCTCGTCGAGGAAAACCGTTCCGCCCTCGGCAAGTTCAAAACGGCCGGCCCTGGTTTTGATGGCATGGGTAAAGGCACCCTTTTCGTGCCCAAAGAGTTCCGATTCCAAAAGCTCCCCGGGGATGGCGCCACAATTGACGGGGACGAAGGGGTGCTCCAGCCTCTTGCTGTTTGAATGCAAGGCCCTGACCATGAGTTCCTTGCCCGTCCCGGATTCGCCGCTGACCAGTACGGTGCTGTCTGTAGGGGCCACCTTGGCCAGAACGGCAAAAACTTCCTGGAGCGCCGGGCTTTGGCCGATGATGCCTGATGTATCCAATGTCATGGGTATTCCACCTGCAAAAAGTGTTCTTGTGGGTATGGGTCCGTACCCCGTACGTGAGCGGCACCGGTTGTGTCAATAAAATGACGGAATTTTTTGTGCGATTTTTTTTGGCACCATCCAGTGCTCGACGGGCCTGAAACGGAATCTATCCACACGCAAACATGGAAGACCCGACGGATGGATGTATGGGGGGACGGTTGCCCCTGTCGTCCATGCCCTTTTCGAAGGGGGGGGAGGGGGCCTGGTGGGGGGAGCAACGCGTCTCCGGCGGGTTGCATCGATCCGTTCTTTGCAGCGTAACGGGGCGGAGCCATGCGGGCCGGGATGGTGGAGATTTGGCGATGTCGGGCAGAGGATTGTTGTGGGGGCGGCTGTCGGTTGTGGATGCGTGGGGGGGGATGGTGGTTGGGGGAACCCTGGTCGAAAGCTGCACGCCGTTTCCATGATAAAAAACGGGGTCGACGGCCGGACCGTCGACCCCGGTGGCGATCGGAGGACTTGGCGCTGTGTTTTCCCGCAAAGGTTTTCCAGGATATTCCGGCCCGGTAGGACCATGCCCAACCCATTGTTTTTTCTCGCCTCCCGGGGCTCGAAAAAACGGGCGATCCGTCCCTACGAATCTGTCCGGAATGATAGCGTTTATGGCTATTTTGGCCGGGAATTGGTGGGGGTTCTCAGACCATTTCGTTGATCAATTTCCCCTGGGTCGCGGCCTGGGCTGAGAGCATGGTCGCATTGGCACCATAGGCATTTTCCGTGGCTACCATGTCGACCATTTCCTTGGCCTGATCGGTCCTGCTCGGTTGTGTTTCCGTCCGGGCCGTTGTTGTGTCCGGCGTGTCGCCGGATTGGACAGGAGTGGCCCGGACCCCCTGCCGATCTCCCTCTTCCTGCATGTCCACCCGACCGGGAGCGAATCCGGGCGTATTCGCGTTGGCGATGTTGTTGGCCGTGACCTGTTGCCTGGTCTGCAATGCGTCCATCGCATTGGCTGAGATTTCCATGGACATCCGGTCCTCCTGGGGGGCTGAGGGTGGTGCTGGGTGGATGACTAAAACATATACATCATTGACTAGCACCGTTTTGTATGGGGTGCAAACGTATACAAAACGGTGGCTACATGGTCTCGATGCATGCGTAGGCGCTGTGGTTGTGGATCGATTCCATACTTTCCACCTCGACCCTGTATCCATGGACCTGGGGATGGTTCTCCAGGCTATGGGCCGCGTTTCTGACCACATCTTCCACAAAGGCTGCCTTATCAAAGGCGGCATCGGTAACAAATTTTTCGTCCTCACGCTTGAGCAGTGCATGGACCGGGGACGAGCCCGCCTGTTGGCCGATGTCGATGAGGTCTTCGATCCACAGCAGACCGGTGAACCGTGTCGCGATTTTTACCATGGCCCGCTGGCTGTGGGCGCCGCGTTCGCAGATGGCCAGGGAGCAGGGACAGACCGTCATGACCGGGACGTCAACCCCCAGGACCATCTCCATGTCGTCACCCTCGAGTCTGCCCTGGAGGAAACATTGGTAGTCCATGAGGGCCGGGCTCTTGCTCACCGGCGCGCTCTGTTCCTGGAAATAGGGGAAGCTGAACAGGAGGTGGGCCCGTTTGGCATCGAGGCGCATTTTGAGGTCCTCGAGGAGCTGTTTGAAACTATGGTAGTCGAGTATGCCGGTCCAGTCGCCCAGTGCCTCCAAAAAGCGGCTCATATGCGTTCCCTTGAACGCGGCGGGCAGATCCACGCTCAAGTCCATCTTGGCCACGGTGTGTTGTTGTCCCTGTTCGCGGTCCCGAACGATCAGGGGGTGGGTGAGATTTTTGACCCCGACCCGGTCGATGGCCATGGATACAAGTGACGGTCCGCTTTGGATGTCGAGCATTTAGTTGATTTCCTGTCCAGTGGTTGAGAGGCTGAGTTTGCCGTACTTGACCCCCTTGGTGGAGATCAATTTTTGTGCGGTCTGCCGGATGTGCTCCCCTTCGCCCCGAAGGATGAGCACCTCCATGCAGTTGTTGTGGTCGAGATGGATATGCATACTCACCGTTATGACATCCAGGGCGTTGTGCTGGATCTCGGTGATTTTCTGGGCCAGATCGCTTTGGTGATGGTCGTAGACGAGGGTCAGCGTACCGACCATCTCCTTGTTCAGATCTTTCCACTCCTCTTCGACAAGGGTGTTACGGATCAGGTCCCGGATGGCCTCGGAACGGGTCTGGTAGCATTTTTCAGAACAGAGGGTGTCGAATTTGTCCAGGAGCTCGGAATCCAGGGAAACGCCGAAGCGGATGGTTTTGCCCATGTGTGGTTCTCCTTTGTGCGAGTGGGTGAGCGTTGGCAGGAAGGGGCAGAGGAGCTTGCAGTCCCTAGGATATTTTGGTGGGCCCAAAAAGGCCCAGTGATTCTACGCAGCGACTGTACAGGGGATCATGGACTAGAGCAAGGCTCATCGGGTGAGCTCCATGAGCCTGACCGACATGTCCATCGTCTGCACGGCCTGCCGTGAATAGGCGAGTTCCCGGACCCGCCACCCCCGGCGGATGAGTTCTCCCCATACCGGCCGAGTGACGGATCGTTCGGGAGTCCCCAGGAGGACCCGCCCGCCCGGGGCCAGGGCCGTGGCCAGGAGGGTGGAGATGGGGGTGAAGAACCGTTGCTCGTACAGGATGTCTCCACCCCATATGTAGTCGAAGCTTCCGGGGAGCAATCCTGGACGGCACCAATCCATCTGGACCCATAGGGGCGAGGGGACCCTGTTGAGCACACCGTTTTTTTTCGCAAACCGGACCGCAGGCCATTCGTAGTCCAAGGCAACGACCCGCGCGCCCATGGATGCGGCGACAAGTGCGGTCAACCCGAGCCCGCACCCAAGGTCGAGGCAGCGTCTGGACCCGATAGCCTCGGGATTGTCCGCAAACCATTGGGCGAGGGCCAGGCTGGCGGGCCAGAGTTCGACCCAGTAGGGGATGTGGTCGTCTTCTTCCCCATCCTCCATGGTGTCCCAGAGTGTCTCGAGGTCGGCGATCCGTTCGAGACCCCATGTTTGTCCCGCGATGTCCACGTCGATGCGTGCCGTTGGCCAGGTTGTGAAGTCGGGCATAGGATAGAAAAAAGTGCGGCAGTACGCAGTGAAAGGGGACTGCCCCGGACCGGTACTGGGGGAGGTGGAAAGGTCCCAGACCGTGTCCGCAAGACCGTCTGGGTACGATCCCCCCATATGCATCAGGGGGTTGTATCGCTATCCAGGTTGGTTGTCGGTTGCATCCGGGCAACGGTTCCGGCCGGCCTGAGTTCGGAATCCCAAGGGAACAGGACCCAGGTATCCTGGCTGACTCCGGTGACGAACGTGTCAACGAGGTCTTTCCCCTGGGGTTTGGCATACACGGTTGCAAAATGGGCCCTGGGAAGCATCTTGCGGATGATGGCGGCTGTTTTTCCGGTATCCACGAGATCGTCGATGACCAGCCAATCCTGTCCGTCGCCCTCGATCTTTTTCAGCACGGAGATTTCTCCCTGGGACTGCCAGGAGTAACTGACCACGCAGACGGTATCCACGCGTCGGATGTCCAGCTCACGGGCGATGATCGCCGCCGGGACCAACCCTCCGCGGGTTATGGCCACGATGCCCTTCCAGGTGCCCTGGTCCATGATTTTTCTGGTCAGGGTTTTTGTGTCACGGTGGAGTTGTTCCCAGGAGACCGGGTACATTTTTGTGTATCTGTCGCTAGGCATGGTAAGGATGGTGGGATAAAGGATATAGGAAACAAGGTAAGAACTGCGAATTTTAGCAATGTTAGCACGTTAAGAAATTTGAGAGAGTTGAGAAATTATAGGTGGTTGGTCTGTAGATCCCATATTTTTTACACCCTGCACGTTCTCAATGTTTTTGATCGGCATTCAGATTTGACGGGAAATTTTACCATGGTGTATGCGTAAAAATTTTGGCCTGAATCGTTACAAAGCTATATGGTCGTTCACTCATCCCACCCACGGATGCTCCTGCAAAAAGTCGAAAATCGGGGTCCAAGCTCAAAAATAAATTTTGTAACAACCTGATTTTACATAAACCTTTCAACGTAAACCCTAACCCTGCCTGCAAAAATGTATTTTTTGCAGGCACATCTCCACGGACTTGATCCGGGATTTCCCTGCCCTTGAGCGCTTTTTGTGGCCTGGGGTGGGCGGTCAACGATCTGGTCAATCCGCGGGTTCCATATTCACGCCGAGTGCATCCGGGGCCTGTGAGCCCTTGTCTTTGAGGGAGGACAGGACCAGGACAAGAATGGTCAGGGCATAGGGGAGCATCATCAGAAGGGATGAGGGGATGTGCGTGCCCACTGCCTGGAGCCGGAACTGGAAGGCCATGACCCCGCCGAAGAGGTAGGCCCCCAAGACCGCCTTGCCTGGTTTCCAGAAGGCGAAAATGACCAGGGCCACTGCGATCCATCCACGGCCCGCGGTGATCCCGTTGGTCCACAAATGGGTATAGGCCAGGGAGAGATAGGCCCCGCCGAGGCCGATGAAAAAGCCGCCCACGAGTACACCGGCCCATCGGTAGGCCTTGATGTTGATCCCTGCGGCCGAGGCCGCCTCTGGGTACTCGCCCACGGAGCGCAGAGACAGACCGATTTTGGTATGTTTGAGCATGAACCAGACGATAAAGGGAAGGACATAGGAGGTATAGATCAGGGCGTCATGGTTGAACGCTATGGGGCCGATGAACGGGATGGACCCGAGCAGAGGGACCGAAAAGGGGGTGAACCCTGGAGCGGTCTGGCCCACGAGGGGGGTTCCCCAATAATTGGCCAGTCCGGTCCCCAGAATGGTCAGGGCCAGTCCGGAGACGACCTGATTGCCCTGAAAGTGGAGGCAGACGATCCCGTGGATCGCTCCCATGAGGGCCCCAAAGAGCCCCCCGGCAAGAAAACCAAGCCACGCACTCCCTGTGAGCATGGAAAAGAGAAAGGCGCCAAAGGCACCACAGAGCATCATCCCCTCGACCCCGAGATTGAGCACGCCGGATTTTTCCGTTACAATTTCTCCAAGAGTGGCATAGAGTATCGGGGTGCCTGACTGGATGGTCGCTGCCAGGAGGGGGATGAGGACGTCAAAGGTCATTGTGGCGATATCGGGGGTTATATGTCTGGTGTGGATTAACGTGTGCAAAGAAACCGTTGGGGGGATGCGCTGTACTCCAATACGGCGCACTGCTGCCCTTGAAAAAACTTATTCTTCGACCAATTTCTTTCTCCGCGAAATCGTGTAGTGCTGGAAAAAACTCCCTGCCAGGATGGTCAGAAGGATCAACCCTTCCATGACCCCGCCAAAGGCGGCCGGGACCTGGAGGTCGAGCTGGATGCCTTCCACGCCCACGCGGAGGCCGGCCAGAAGAAATGAGGCCACACCGATGGACAGGGGGTTGAGCCGCGCCAGCCAGGCTACGACAATGGCCGTGTATCCGTATCCGGCCATGATGGTCGGTTCGAGACGGTTCAGGGAGGACGAGGCCTCCAGAAATCCCGCCCACCCGGCCAGTCCGCCGGAAATGACCATGACCATGACCACCAGACCGTTGTAGGGAAGCCGTGCGTATTTCGCGGCCCTGGCGTTTTCTCCGCAGGCCTTGAGCGCGAATCCGTACCGGGTGTACTTGAGAAAAACGGTCATCAGGATGCCGATGACCACGCAGAGAACGATCCCCCAACTCACGCTGGTATCCCCGATGAATCCGACGATGCCCCCCTCCGAAAAGGTCGGGGTCATGGGCATGCCGAAGCTGGCCGGGTCCTTCCACGGCCCGTAGACCATGTATTCCAGAACAAGGATGCCGATGTAGTTGAGCATCAGTGTGACGATGATTTCGTTCACCTGGAGCCTGATCCTCAAAAGGGCCGGAATGAGTCCCCAGAGTCCGCCCAAAACCGTGGCGCTTACAAGCATCAGTGGAAGGAGCAGGTACCAGGGGAGACCGGAGAAGGTCAGTGCCGCCCAGGTCGCGCCCACGCTGCCAAGGGCGTATTGCCCCTCGGCACCGATATTCCATATCTGGAGTCTGAAGGTGATGGCCACGCCAAGGGAACACAGGAAGATGGGGACGGCCTTGGCCAGACAGTCCTGAATGGCCCAGCTGGTTCCAAAACCGGACTGGAGGAAAAGGAGAATGCCGCCCAGAGCAGGTTTGCCCTGCAGGGCCAAGAGGCCGGCGCTCATGGTCAGTGAAGCCAGAACGGCCGAGCAAAGAACGAGACAGGTCCCCCACCAGGGGAGGGGAACCTGTCTCTTGTGCACGCGGGTGTCGAGCATGAGAGTTCGGGGTTATTTGGTTGAGCCCTGCACGCCCTGAACGAACCAGTCCATACCCAGCAGCTGTCCGTCAGTGGCTGTTTTCCCGGCCGGAATGACCACCTTGCCGCTCTGGTCCTTGATGGGGCCCGTAAAGACTTTGAACAAACCATCGGCAAGGTCTTTCTTGGCACCCAGGACCCTGGTCCGGAGGTCCTGGGGGACCATGGGGCCGAAGGGGGCGAGATCGATGATCCCGGATTCCAGGCCGGGCCAGTAGCTTCCGGTCTTCCAGGTTCCGGCCTGTACCTGGGCGACCATATTCTTGTAGAAGGGACCCCAGTTCCAGACCGGTGCGGTCAGGTGGGCCTTGGGGGCGAACCGGGCCATATCGGAATTATAGCCGATGGAATATTTTCCCGCCTCCTGGGCGGCTTCCTGGACGCCGGGGGTGTCCTGGTGCTGGGTGATGACGTCACACCCGGTTTCCAGCAGGCTCTTGCCCCCTTCTTTTTCCGTGGCGGGGTCGTACCATGTTTTGGTCCAGACGACATTGACCCGGGCCTTGGGGTTGACTGCCTGGACACCCAGGGTAAAGGCGTTGATCCCCCGGATGACCTCGGGGATGGGGAAGGCGGCCACGTATCCGATCTTGTTCGCCGTGGTCATGCCCCCGGCAACCATGCCCGAGAGATACCTGGCCTGGTACATCCGCCCGAAATAATTGCCCACGTTCTTGGATGATTTGTACCCCGAACAGTGCATGAACACGGCTTTGGGGAACCGTTTGGCCACCTTGAGGGTCGGATCCATGTATCCGAAACTGGTCGTGAAGATCAGATCGTATCCTTTGCGGGCCATGTTCTTGATGACCCGTTCCGAATCCGAGCCCTCGGGCACGGCTTCCACATAGGACGTGGAGACCCCGGGGAGCTTGTCTATGGCCTGGCGGCCCAGATCGTGGGCGTAGGTCCAACCGGCGTCCCCGATATGTCCTATGTATACGTAGCCGACCTTGATATCCTTTGACCAGGCGGAACCGGCCCCGGCACATACCAGTGCGACCATTGCCGCGAGCAGTGAGAGAAAGCGAACCATTGTCAGTACTCCTGAAAATTGTGTGGTATAAAAAACGTCCGTCCGGTCGCCGACTGTCCGTAGTCGGACCAGGCAGGGGGTTCTACCAAAAGATGCGATCCGCCCCGATACCCCAGAGTTCCCAGCCTGGCAATAGTATCAGGACTCCTTTATCCACGCCCGGATGCGCTCCACCTCGCCGGGCCAGTCCGGCCCCAGACGTCGGTTCAGGAACAGGGAAAAGACCACATCGAGGTACTCGAAACATTTTTCGATCAGGTACATCTTTTCCAGAAAGATACCGTCGGGATCGTCCCCCTCCTCTACCTGGGTGTCCACTTTGGGGGTCTTGAGGCCGGTCAGGGCGAAATTGTCCGCATTGATCTGGACCTGCCAGACGTTTTCGTCGTGTTCGATGCGCAGTTTGGCCTGCCCGACTTTTTTGCCGGTTTTGAGTCCGGCGCGGGCCTCTTTGAGTTCGGCCATGGGGCCGCTGCACACGGCGGTCTCCTTACCTTCGCCCTCGCCGCCCTGGACGGAGACCCGCTGCTCGATGACCATGAGGAAATTCTCACCCGAGGGGGTCTGGAACATCCCTTGTTGTTGTTCGCTTGTGGCCCAGAGCCAGGTCAGGAAATCCTGACCAATGAGCGGTCCCTGTTCTGCGGCACGTTCAAGATTGATTTCCATAGATCTCCATCCAAAAAAAATCTGGCTTAAATAAAAATGGTGGATTCAAGATTTTCAAGTTCTTGCAGACGGTTCGGGTCGGTGGAGGCCAGGGCCTTGAAAAACGGGGTCTGGGGTTCCGGGTGCAGGGCGAAGGTCTTGGTGAATAATTCTTCAAAGACTTCCCTGACCTTATCCGTGGTGTTGCCAAGGTAGACGAGCCCCTTGTCCGTATCCCAGATGACGTTGAAGTAGGCGGGAATGGGCAGTGTCCTGGCCCTGAGCTTGAGCTTGACCTGTTCCTTGATTTCGGTCTTTTGGTCCCTGGTGATAAACTTCTTGCCCTGGGCCTTCATCATCTCCAGCTGGTGCTCCATGGCCAACTGGACATGCTTCTTCAGGACCGCTGCCGGGATGCGGCGGGTGTCGATGCGCAGACTGAACGCGAGGTAGGCCCCTTTTTCCGGGGGGGCGGTCCGCCACTCTTCGTCAAGCATATTGTCGAAGCAGACCCATCCAAAGGAGCGTTCGTCAGCGGTCTCGTCGATGTCCCTGAAGGCGAATTTACGCAGCCGGTCATTGACCTCTGCCCACAGTTCCCTGGGGACATCCTCGACGATGCGGTACCTGGACAAGCTGGTGGAGGCGGCTAGAATGGACATGGGATCTCCTTGGAAATCCGTTAACTGATAGCGGGAAAATACCCCTTGAAAACGGGTTGCTACTTGCCCGTTTTTGTCCGTAAAGGCAAATGGAAGGAAGAGGAAAACGTGCAGGGATGGTTGCGTCCCGGGGAGGGAGGATACGCCGTACGGTACCTCGTCCCGTGCACGATTCCGGGGCTTGGTCGTTTTGGCCTCTGCCGGTGGCCATCCAAATTTAACGTGAATGCAAGAATCGGAGTGAATATGTCGGGTTATGTGTGTATCCACGGGCATTGTTACCAGCCGCCCCGGCTCGATCCCTGGGTGGAGGAGTTCCTGGCCGAGCCGAGTGCGGCCCCGTATCTGAACTGGAACGAGCGGATCGCAAGGGAGTGTTATTCCCCCCTGGCCTGGGCCCGGCGCATGGAGCATGGGAAGGTGGCCGAGATCATCAATTGCTACGAATGGATCAGTTTTAATTTCGGGCCGACCCTGCTTGCCTGGATGCAATGCCATGCCCCGGCGACCTATGCCCGAATACTCGAGGGTGACGCCAAGAGCTTGGACCGGCTGGGGCACGGCAACGCCTTGGCCCAGGTCTACCACCACGCCATCATGCCCCTGACCACGGACCCGGACAAGGATATCGAGGTTGCCTGGGCCATCCAGGATTTCGAATCCCGGTTCGGGCGCAGCCCCGAAGGGATGTGGCTGGCCGAAACCGCCGTGGACACCCCGACCCTCGAGGCTTTGGCCAGGGCAGGGATTGGTTTCACGGTCCTCGCCCCCCACCAGGCCAAGGCGGTCGCCACCCTGGAGGGCAAACACGTCTTTGGGGTGGACGAGACAACCCTGGACACCTCCTCCCCCTATCGGGTCAATCTGCCCTCGGGACAGACCATGGCCGTGTTCTTTTACGACGGTCCCCTTTCCCGGGCCGTGGCCTTTGAACGGTTGTTGGCGGACGGGGAGCATTTCTTCCAGCGCATTGCCGAACATGCCGGGTCGGGACTCTGTTCCCTGGCCACGGACGGGGAGTCCTACGGCCACCATTTTACCTTTGGAGAGATGGCCCTGGCCTATGCCATCTACAGGATCGGATCCGATTCCGGGGGGAATGGATTGACCAATTACGCATCATGGCTCGAAAACCATCCTCCCTCACAATCGGTTGTCCTGTACGAGCCTTCTTCGTGGAGCTGCGTCCATGGCATCGAGCGGTGGAGGAGCGACTGTGGCTGTACCGATGGGGGCCATCCCGGGTGGAAACAGCACTGGCGTCAGCCACTGAGACGGGGACTCAACTATCTAAGGTTCTATGTGGAGGACCACTACCGCCGGAAGGGCGGGGAACTCTTCCATGATCCCGTACAAGCCCTGATCGATTATGGACGTGTCCTTTCCGGAATGCAGGATGCAGACGGTTTTCTCAAGGAGCAGTGCACGCCCGAGGGGAGAAAGAATCGAGGCGTGGTCCCCTTGACCCTTTTGGGCATGCAGCGCTGGTCTCTGGCCAGCTTTGCCAGCTGCGCATGGTTTTTCGATGATATCGGCCGTATCGAACCGGCCAACGCCCTCGCATGTGCCCTGCGGTCCCATGAACTTTTGCGGGATTCCGGGGGCAGGGATGTGACCCGGGGATTCCTCGAGATCCTGGAAGAGGCCCGGTCCAATGATCCCGCCAAGGGAGACGGTGTGGCCATTTGGGAAAACATGGTCCTGCCCAGACGGATGGATGCGCTCCAGCTCGGGGGGTTGTGCGCGGTGCTCGGCAGGGACAACCTTTCCTGGCCCGGGGTCGATGTGTGTCTGGAGGAAAAAAAGAAGACCCCGGTCGGTTGGTCGGCCAAGGTGGGCATCGTCTGGAGGCGGACCGGAAAGAGGCGGGAACAGACCCTGGATTGCCGCGATGGGGACGACGGCATCGGTTTCTCGCTCCATGATGGAACACGGGAACTCAAGGTGCCCGCGGAAATCCAGGAACGGGCCAGGGGGTACGTGACCTGGCGGGGGGCTGAACGGCTCGAGGCCCGGGAACAGGGGAGACTGATCGCCTTGGCCAGAGAATGGTCCTGGCTTTTGGAGCGTTTTGACGAAGGGCAGACCTGCCCCCTTGGCCATCCTGGACCCATCGTCCCCGGGTTGTCCTGGTTGTGGATCGAGGGAAACCTGGATTTTTCATCGGCCAAGAAACATTGGGTCAGGGAGTTTTTTGATGAAAACATGCACGCCTCACACCAGGTCTGTTCCTTGCTGCAAAACAGGATTTTAGGGCTGCTTGATACCTCTCCCCCTCCTGTGGAAACCATGGTCGCCATGATAGAGCGGGCCAGGGAGATAGGGCTCGAGCCCTATTGGTGGGAGACCCAGAACAGGATCTGGGTGCACCCCCGGCGGGAGGGGCTGGAAACGCTGGGCCGAATGGTCGGTATGGAAATCCGGGAGCGGGGGTGAACATGTCTGCTCGGTTGTTGTGTGGTGTCCTGTCTCGGTATTTTTGCCACGGCAGGATGTTTTTCCCGGCGATGGGGGTTTTCCTGTTCGGTTGGCTGCTGCTCTACGCGACCCCGGAATGTGGCGCGTTCAAGGGCGGGCGGGTGCGCATGCTCCCCGATACCGGGGGGCATACCGCAGCCATCAGGGATATGGACGTGTCGGGTGACGGGAGTCTCCTGGTCACCGGGAGTGAGGACAAGACCCTGCGCCTATGGGATCTCGTGCATGGGCGTTGTCTGAAAACTGTGCCCATGACCACTGCCGGTGGGCAACAGGGAGCTATCTTTGCTCTGGATATTGCTCCGAACGGCCGGATGGTCGCCGTTGGCGGGTGGATGGGCGACAAGGCCGATGGTGCGGACATGGGAAGGGTCTTTCTTCTGTCCCTCCCCCAGGGCCGGCCGATCAAGGTTCTGGAACACGCCCCGAGTCCGGTCCACGCCCTGGCCTTTTCCCCGGACAACCGTTTTTTGGCCGTGGGGTCGCAAGACGGGTTCATCAGGATTTGGGATGTGGACCGGGGGGGGCTTGTGCATGGTTTCCACGGCCACGCGGGAGCGGTCCGGAGTTTGGCCTGGATCGACTCCGGGCGTTTTGTTTCCGGGGGGGACGATGGGAAGATCTTGGCCTGGGGGGTGGATGGACTGGTCAACCTTGGGGTCCTTTCCGGGCATACGGATCGGGTTGCGTGCCTGGCGGTTTCTCCCCAGGGCAATACCCTGTTTTCGGGTGGGTACGACAAGAGTGTCCGGGAGTGGGATCTCGCAACCATGCGCTATGTACGTCAGTTGACCGTCCAGGCCGGTCCTGTTCTGGGCCTTTCGTTCAACCGGGATGGCAGCAGGGTTCTGGTGACCAGCGGGGGGATGGGGAGAGGAAGAACCCGCTGTGTGGTCCTTGATCGGGAAACCGCGAGGATGCAGACGCTGTTTCTGGAGCATGCCGGGGGCGTGGAGGTCGGTCGATTCATTCCCGGCACGTCCCTTGCCGCTACCGCAGGACAAGACCGGACAGTTTTTTTGTGGGACACCGGGACCGGGAAGGTCCGGCACCGGCTCACGGGGCATGGCCGCGCCATTGTTTCCGCCCGGTTCGCCCTGGAGGGTGACCAGGTTTTTTGGACCTTGGAAAAACCCTTGTCGGTTTTTCAGGAAATGCGCGGTGGTTTCCCAGCGGCTGAAACCCTGAGGATGCGGTTTTCGGACAAAGGGTATCTCGGGGTGATGCCTGCTCCCATGCCGACGGCCGCGCAGGGGGCCATCCTGGAGGTCGGCGACCGCCGCCTGGTGCGCCAGGTAGGCGCGGACACAAGGAGCAGTCTTCTTGAGGTCTACGACGGCAAATATTGTCGGTTGAAGATCGAACGCAACTTTGAGGACGGTAAGGAACACTGCGCGTCTTCACTCACGCCGGACGGAAAATACGTGATAAGCGGTGGCGGATACGGTGCCTTGGCCATGTATCGTGTCCGGAGTGGTGAAAAGGTCCATGGTTTCAAAGGGCACACCGGAGCGGTCGTCTGTCTGGCCGTTTCCCCTGACGGTACTCGACTGGTCTCGGGGTCCCAGGACCAGACCGTGCGGTTGTGGAATCTGGAGACCGGGGAGTTGCTGGCAACGGTCCTGTATGCCGATAGCAATGAATGGGTCGCCTGGACCCCGGCTGGCTATTATGCCTGCTCGCCTTCGGGCGATTTCTTGCTCAAGACGGTTGTGGAGCAAAAGGGGGGGGGAGTACCGGAAACCCTACCCGTGGATGGTTTCGGACGCTATTGTTACCGACCGGATATCGTCAAGGCGACCCTGTTGTCCGGGCGTTCGCGCACCGCCCTTGCAAAATGTTCCGCCCCGCGGATTTCCCAGGATTTCCTGGATTCCCATCGCCCCCCCGGCATCGAGATCCTCAGGCCGGATGACGGTTCCGTCATAGGGTCCAGGAACGTTTCCCTTCTGTTCCGTTTGCAGGCCCATGCGGCCGAGCCGGCCGGGTGTACGCTCCGGGTCAACGGCCGTCTGGCTGGTGTGGAACAAAAGGACGGGTGGGGTTCAGGCCGGCACAATGTGCCCCTGGACATGGAGACGGGAGTGAACACCATCGGGGTCGAGTGTGTCTCGACACAGGGCACCCGCGCACGGGCCGAGGTCCGGACAATCCTTGTCGATGGTTCCGGAATAAAGGGGAGAGGGCCCGGCACGCTCTATTATCTGGGTCTGGGGATAGGCAGGCTCGAGATCTTCGGGCGGATGGACCTGCCCGGTCCGTCGACCGATGTGAACATGGTCGGCCGGATTCTCAAACCCTTCAAAAAAAGAACCTATGACCGGGTCAACCTGAGGCTCGTGAGTGACGATTACGGAACCTCCCCGACCAGAGCACATATCCAGAAAGGGGTGGCCTGGATAAACCGGGCCGGTCCCCGGGATACGGTGGTGGTTATGGTCGTCGGCCAGGGGGTGACCACCCCTGATGGCCGTCCGGTTCTGCTTGCGCGTGATTCCAGATCGGATGGGCATGATGGGTACCGCAGGGAGAGTGTCATCGATCTGGAAACCTTTATGGAGAACCTGGGAAAGCTGGAGGCCAGGGTCCTGGTCCTGTGCGATATCGCCCATTCCGGCCCCCTGGACATGACCCGGGTTCTGCGCATGGCCCGCGACAAGGGGGTGGCGGTCCTGTCCGCCACCCAGGGACACCAGAGAACGGGCAAAGAGTATCCTTCTCTGCCCTGTCTCCCCTTTGCCTATTCGTTGTTCAAGGGGCTCGGTCCCGGATTGTTCGCCGACACCGATAGGGACGGCCGGGTAGGTATTCGGGAGCTGGCGCGGTATGTCCAAGAAGAGGTGCAGGGAATAGATGACACGCTCATGCCGGCCCTTGTGCTCCCCGTCGGGTATGGGGATTTTGTCGTGGGCGGCTCCACCCCCAGCGAGTGATCCGAGTGTGGACGTTTTCTTGTGTCTTGTCCTTGGCCGCAATCCTTCCTGCGAGGGAGCCGGCCGGTCCTGTGCGGGAAGTCTGTGGTGCGGAAGAAGGATGCGGGATACTGCCAATGTGGTAACAAACAAAAAAAATGAGGAGAGGGATTGTGCGGGAAAAGATAGATTTTGAACGTATCGTTTGGAACATATCCCAGGTCGTGATTGTTCTCGATCGGGATTTGAATATCGTGTGGGCGAACAAAAAGGCGGCCGATGTCGCGGGGACCGATCCGGTGGGACACAAATGCCACAGACTCTACATGGATAACGACAGCCCCTGTGAGGGCTGCCATACCCTGGAGACCTTCGAGACAGGCAGATCCATACCCAACACGAGTACGGTCGCATACGGGGACGGCAGTGAGAGATATTTCGACGGTTTTACAACCGTTGTCTGCCAAGACGCGCAGGGAAACACGGCGTTGGTCGGCGAAATTGCCGGAGAAGTGCCTACATTATAACCCGGATCGGCGAAAAACCGGGGGCGGGTTTTTGCCGGTTTTTCCAGATGCGCAGAGACAACGGCCGCCTTGTCCAAGAAGGACAAGGCGGCCGTTGTTTTTTTTATCAACCCGTTGTTGTTGCATTGCTGCTCCGTATTGACCGGAGAACTCGGCCGAAACGTGTGTACCCCTCCGGGCAGATCGTCCATTGACGGGCGCAATACAACGCAAAAATGGTATTATTGCAACGAGGCCTCAAAGGCCGGGACGGCGGGCTTTCCGTCGACCGTCGTAATGCCGGTGAGCCATCCTTTGTATATTTCCGGATGGTTCTTGACCCACTTGAAGGCGGCTTCGGCAGGGCGCATGTTGTCGTTGTGCATCATGGTCATGATTTCGTTCATCATGGAAATGGGGAAGGTGAAGTTTTTGAGGAAGGCGGTTACGTTGGGATATTCGGTGTCAAAACCCGCGCGGTAGTTGGTATAGACCGTGGCTGTCCCGTCGTTGGGGCCGAATGTCTCATTGGTGCTCCCCTTGAGGTACTTCATGTCGATGACCATGTTCATGTAGTGCGGGGCCCACCCCAAAAAGACAATCCATTTTTTGTCCTGGGCAAAGGACTGTACCTGGGTGAGCATGCCGGCTGCGCTCGATGGGATCAGGGTGAAGTCCTCGAGACCGTACTTGGGGGTGTCGATCATTTCCTGGATGATCTTGTTCCCGTCGTTCCCTTCCTCGATACCGTAGATCCTGTTTTCGAGCTTGTCCGCATACTTTTGGATATCGCTAAAATTCTGCAATCCCGCATCGTAACAATAACTGGGCACCGCCAGGGTGTATTTCGCACCGGGCATATTGGGAATAAACCGGATGACCGTGCCCTGGTCGAAGTATTTTTCGGCGATGGTTTTCATGGACGGCATCCAGTTTCCCAGGAAGAAATCAGCCTCGCCGGAGGCCATGGCCTTGTAGGCAATGGGTACGGAGACCATCAAGTTTTCTGCCCCGTATCCCAGGCTTTCCAAAATTGTTACTGCGAGTTCCGTTTTCACGGTGACGCCGGTCCAGCTTACGCTGGCGATCTTGATCGGTTTTTTCTTCGCGGCAATGGCCGATCCGGAGAGGACCAGCAGTAGAGCGAGCACCATGACTGTTACGGGTTGCAATTTGTCCTTCTTAAACATCAGACCTCCTCAATTAGAGATTATGATTGCGGGGCGCCCGTGAGTAGAAACTCGGTGGCGGGATGGTTTTGGAATATGTGCCCGGCAACCGTCATTATCATCTGCACGCATCGGTTCGTTTGGTACGGGTCCGGGAACGCGAGATTCCCGGACCGTCATACCCTTTAGCAGCCGAACCAATTGAGCGGTTTGGTGGCGTGGTTCTGATAGATGTGTTTGGTCTCGGTGTACTCTTCCAGTCCGGTTTTTCCCAATTCTCGTCCCATCCCGGACTGTTTGTACCCGCCCCATGGGGCCTGGGTGAAGTATACGTTGAAGTCGTTTATCCATACCGTTCCGAACCGGAGGGCCCTGGATACGCGGTAGATGCGGTCCGGATCCCTGGTCCAGAAACCGGCCGATAGCCCGTAGACCGTGTCGTTGGCCAGGCGTATCGCCTCTTCTTCGGTACTGAATGTTTCCACGCTGACCACGGGGCCGAAGACCTCTTCCTGTACGATACGCATCTTTGCGGTGCATCCGGTGAACAGGGTGGGCAGATAATAGAATCCGGTGCCGAGATCCGCATGTTCGGGCCGTTTTCCGCCCAAAACCAGTTTGGCCCCTTCCTCGTGTGCAAGAGACACGTAGTTTTCGACGTTGGCGAGGTGTTCTGCGGAGATCAGCGGTCCCATCTGGGTGTCCGCGCCGAAACCGTCCCCGATGACTATCCTGGACATACGTTCCTTGAGGGCATCCACGAACCGGTCGTGGATCTCTTCCTGTACCAGGATGCGCGCACCTGCGGAACATATCTGTCCGGCATGGAAGAACACCCCGTTGAGTGCGTAGTCCAGGGCGGTATCGAAATCCGCATCGGAAAAGATGATGTTCGGATTCTTTCCCCCCAGCTCCAGGGCCAGCTTTTTAACGTTTTCGCTGGCCGCTTTGATTATTTTTTTCCCCGTGGTTATGCCTCCGGTAAATGAAATCAGGTCCACATCCGGATTTTCCGATAATTCCGCACCAACGCTGGAACCCGGACCGAGGACCACGTTGACCACCCCGGCCGGAAAGCCGGCCTCCTCGACCAGCTCGGCCGTTTTCAGGGCCGTGAGCGGGGTGATCTCGCTCGGTTTCATGACGACGGTGCATCCGGCGGCAAGAGCAGGGGCCAACTTCCATGCGGCCTGCAAGAGCGGATAGTTCCACGGGGAAATCTGTCCGCAGACACCAACGGGCTCGCGTATGGCCATGCTGCTGGTGTTCGGGAAGGGGGAGCCGATGACTTCTCCGGCGTCCTTGTCGGCCATCCCGGCGTAGTATCTGAATATCCCGGCTATCTCATCCATGTCCCAGCGGCTTTCCTCTACGGTTTTACCCGTATTCAGGGTCTCGAGCCGGGCCAGTTCTTCTTGATCCCGCTGGATCAGTTCGGCCAGTTTATAGACCATCTCACCGCGCTGCGTCGGGGGCAAACCGGACCAGGAACCGTTGTCAAACGCTTCCCTGGCCGCTTTGATGGCCAAACGGGAATCCTCGCGGTCACCCTTTGGAACCTCGGCGATTGTTTCAGCGTTACAGGGGTTTATTATGCCAATACGTTGTCCGGAAATCGAACCCGTCCATTCACCGTTTATGTACATGTTTTTTTTGATCATTGTCTGTCTCCGTTATTTGGCCGTGTAGAACCCGGCATCGAGCGGCCGTTCAGGTGTGTTGCCCAGGATTGTGTCTGCGGCTTTTTCGGCGATCATCATCACCGGGGCGTAGATGTTCCCGTTGGTGATCTCGGGCATGATAGAGGCGTCCACGACCCGCAGGTTTTCCACCCCATGTACCTTGAAATCGGTGTCCACGACACCCATGCTGTCATAGCCCATCTTGCACGTGCTGCACGGATGGTAGGCGCTTTCCCCTTCCTTGGCCACGAAGTCGAGGATTTCCTGGTCGCTTTGCTTGTCGGCCCCTGGCGCGAGTTCCTCGCCCCGGAGCTCGTCAAAGGCGCTTTGCTCGATGATGTTCCGGGAACAACGGATGGCCTCGACCCATTCCTTCTTGTCCTTTTCCGTGGATAGATAATTGAAGACGATCTTGGGATAGTCCGAAGGATCCGCGGACTTGATTTTTACCTGTCCCCGGGCATCGGAGTACATCGGGCCAACGTGGAGCTGGAAGCCGTGCCCGGCAGCCGGTGCGGTACCGTCGTACCTGATGGCTATGGGCAAAAAGTGGAATTGCAGATTGGGGTAGTCCACGTATTCGTTGCTCCGGATGAATCCCCCGGCCTCGAAATGGTTGGTCGCCGCTTCCCCGGTCTGCCCGAACAGCCATTTGAGACCGATCCAGGGCTGGTTGTACCATTTGAGCGCGGGATACATGCTCACCGGTTTTTTGCAGGCATACTGGACATAGAGTTCCAGGTGGTCCTGGAGGTTTTCGCCCACTCCGGGCAGGTCCTGGATGACGTTCAACCCCAGATCATCCAGTTCGTTCGCATTGCCTATCCCGGACAATTGCAGAAGCTGTGGGGTGTTTATCGATCCACCGCAGCATATGATTTCTCCACCATAGGCCTTGTGGACTTTCTTGCCCCTGGCGTATTCAACGCCGATGGCCTTTTTGCCGCCAAAGAGTATCTTTGTGGCCTTGGTCCGGCATTTGATTGTCAGATTGCGCCGTTTTTTTACCGGATGGACATACGCCCGGGCCGCGTTCCAACGTCTGGAGCGGTAGATCGTGGCGTCGAAATGGGAGAACCCTTCCTGCTGGTACCCGTTGACATCTTCGGTCAGGGGATACCCTGCCTGCTGCACGCTCTCGAAAAAAGAGGTGAACAGGGGGTTGGAGCACTCGGGAGTGGTCAGGTACAGGGGGCCGGAAGACCCCTGGTATTCGTTGGCACCGCTTAGATGGGTCTCAAACTTTTTGAAATACGGCAAACAATGGGCATAGTCCCAGTTTTCCAGCCCTTCGTTTTGGGACCATTTTTCGTAGTCCATGGCATTGCCCCGGATATAGATCATACCATTGATGCAGCTCGATCCCCCCAGAACCTTGCCCCTGGGTTGGTAGATCCTGCGGTTGTGCATGTGCGGTTCGGGTTCGGATTCATACCACCAATTATAGGTCTTGCCCTGCAGGGGATAGGTCAGGGCCGCGGGCATGTGGATGCGAAAATCCAGTTTGTAGTCCGGATGACCGGCCTCGAGGACGAGAACCCTGTTCTTGGGATTGGCGCTCAGTCTGTTGGCCAGGACACTGCCTGCCGATCCGCCGCCGACAATGATGTAGTCATAGTTGTTTCTGGGCATAGGTACTCCTGTTACTTGATTGTTCGATTTTTTGGGTTGCAGGCCGGGGTTTTTACCGGCCTTAAAATTTTGTTTTTTTGTCCCGGACGCACTTGAGGAGCATCAAATAATGGTTGCCAATATAGGACAGGGCCTTGAGCGGTTCATCCGCGGCTATCTGTCGGGCCGTTTGTTTCCAGTTTGCCACGGTCATTTTCCGGTACTCGGGGTCGTCGTAGAGCGCGTAGTCGTATGAGCTAAAGCCCATCTGGATGGCGTGCATGACCCATTCGAAAATCGGATTTCTGGCCATCTTGGCGAAGCGGATGTTCAGGGTCCGGTCGAGTTCGGCAATGGTCGGCATGTCCGGGTCGTCCCCGCAAACATACGCTCCAAGCTTCTGGGTCATTTCCACCAATGCCTTTTTTTCTTCCTTGGTCCCCCTGGCCACGGCCAGGGCGGTGATCGTCCGGTCCAGGCTTTCTCTGAACTCTATCAGCGATTCCGGGTCGATGTTTTTTTGTTTGAGAAAGAGGGTGAAGGACTCGCTAACGCTGTCCACTCCGATCTGCTTGACGAAAGCGCCTCCCTTGGCTCCCTTTTTGATCTCGATGAGTCCCTTTTGTTTCAAAATCTGCTGGGCCTCGCGGACAACACCGCGCCCTGTCTCGAACTGGTTCTGCATTTCCCGTTCACTGGGCAACCGTTGGCCGGGAAGGATTCTGCCCTCAATCACGGCCGCCTCGATCTGCAGGGCGATATCCTCGCTGGCCCGACCGGATTGGGCCGGTGTGAAGGTGATTATGGGTTTGTCGTCCATCGAAATGGTCCTACTTTTAAGAGGATGTTTTTGGGGTCCTGCGGAGCCCGTTGTTTCTTATTCTATTGAAAAGTAAGAATAAAAAAAGAAAAAGATAAAAAACTGTATTTTTTGTTCCCCAAATGGTAAGACCATTAATATCCGGTTGACTGCTTTTGTCAAGGCCGGGCGGAAAAAGAGTTTTTTAGAGACTAGTTATTTGTTTTTATTGAAAATATACAGGAAAAGCGCCCGCGGATAACCTGGTAGGCTGGTGGCGTGGGTGGGGAACGGTCCGACAGACCGGCGCCCGTTTTTTGTCTTTTTTGCAGGGGAGGAACGAGAGATGTTTGTATTTGTCTTCTTGCGGGATGTGGTCATTTTGGTCTTTGGGGTATGGTTTTTTGAATTTTATCTGGATTTCCGGCTTCCGGAGGAGGACAATCTGCTTTTGTATTTCGTGGCCATCCCCATAATATGGGCCACCTTGAGCCAGATATGGACATCCGTAAGTTACAGGGAGCAAAAAAATCGGTTCATGTATATGGGATGCCACCTCATGGGGATGCTCATGCTCCTGTGCACGGTTTTTTTGATCAGCGCAGTGCTCAACTCAATCGAGAGCAGCCTTTCCCTTTACGGGAATATTTTTTTCCATTTTGTGGGCTGGACCGCACTTGCGGCGTTTATATTCTATGATCTGGTGGATGTTTTGCGGGATTGAGTCCCGTGGAGGACTCATCGCGCCCGGGGTCACACATGCGCCATCGGCATCCGCATCCCCGCGCAACAAGGTCGGTGGTTGGGTGGGACGAGCATGGGAGACGTCTTGCCGTAAGGGGGGTGCGTGTTGGTCTGCGGAAGGCTTGGATGGTGGGTCAATGTCTGGGGAGGGGGGGGCTCCTGCGCGGAGCCGTACCTACGGGTGGGGAGGGCGTGGAGAGTATGGGGACTAGCCCCGGGATTGGGAGAGTCCATCCACGGTGACGGTTTCGTCCCAGCCTTTGTTGAGGTAGGGAAATTCAAGGCATGCCATATATTGATGGCCGTCCTTGGCGTAAAAGGGACGGGAGATAATGCAGTGCAACGCGTTGCTGTCCCTGGAGAAAAAAGGTTTGGTAACAAATTTTTCAAACCCCATGGTCAGGTAGAGATAATAATCCTCAGAGGCATGCGAGCGTCCCTGGAGCATCTCTGTCCTGGCCTTGGACGGCCCCGGTCTGGAATGGGCTATTTCCCGGCCCAGGGTGTCCAGGATCAACGCACCGCGGACATCGTGGAAATGTGAGGCGTGCTGTTTGAGGGCGGTTTTGAATTCGCTCTTGTAATGGTTCCCGAGCTTGTAGACACATTTCTTGAGGATCTCGTCGTATTTTTTGAAAATCCGCTGTTTGATCCTGATCTTGTCACAGGTTTGCTCGCGGTATTTTTTTCCAAGCTCCCTGACCTTGTCCGTGAAGATGAGCACGGCATCCTTACTGTTGGATGATTTGCTTTTGGTGTAGTAAAAGCCCTGCTGGGTGTGGATGCCGCATTCCAGAAGATTGATGGCCTCCTTTTCTTCTTCAACCCCCTTGGCCACGATGTGGGAACCGGTCTCTTGGCAGATTTTGCAAAGGGATGCCAGAATATCCCGCTTGTACGCTATCGTGTCCATGTCTTCGAAAAACGACCTGCCTATCTTGATAAAATCGGGCCTGATCTTGTGGATTTTATCCATGGACTGGCCGTCGCTTTGACAATCATCCAGTGAGAGCAGAAATTTTCTGTCTGCGTGGAAGGCGACGAATTCGTCTATGTGCTTTCTGCCGTTCTTGATTTGGGCGGTGTTGATTTCGATAACGATGTTTTCGCCGTCAAAGGGGGTTTTTCTGGTCGAACGGTACAGCTCGTACATGTCCCCGTTGTTGTATCTGAATGTGTGGATGTTCGTGTTCAGGAAGAGCAGGATGTTGGGGTGGGTTTTGCAGATGGGCTTGAATTTTTCCAGGGCCCTGGTCCTACAGATACGTTCGATCCTGGACTGGATTTCATCGTCCAGTTCGGGATTGAACAGGGCGCAGGCATCGACCCGTTTTTGGCCGTCCCCGACCACTCCTCTGGAAAAGGCCTCGAATCCGATCACCGATTCCGATCGGATGGATACCACGGGCTGGAAATAGGTAAGGATGCTCTGGGCATCGACGATCTGCCTGATGCTGTTTGCCTGACAGGATTCGGACATGGTTGGCTCAAAATGTGTGAAGGGTGGTTATCAACCTAGATTCCGTAACTCCGTTAGCAGGAATGTTTCCGGGCGACAATCTGCATGGGGCCGGTTGGTAACCCGTTGGGTGCTCATTGCCGGTTGTTGCCGTGGAGCCAGGAGGTAAAATCCTTGACCGCCCTGGCCGCGTAGAGTTTTTTGCGTTCCTTTTTTTTGGCCCGGCGGTTCAGCCCGGGCATGAGGCCAAAATTGACATTGGAGGGCTGGAATTTTTTGGCCGGGGTTTGCAGGTGGTTCAGCAGGGCTCCCAGGGCGGTCGTGTCCGGAGGAAGAGATGTGACTGTCCCTGACAAAAACAGGCCGAGCCACAGGCCGGTGGCTGCCGACTCCAGGTATCCCTCCACACCGGTGATCTGTCCGGCGAGGAAACAATCTGGGGTGTTTTTCAGTCCGAGGCCGGGGGTGAGCACCCGGGGTGCGTTGATAAAGGTGTTCCTGTGGATGGACCCCATACGCTCAAAAACGGCCTGTTCCAGCCCGGGTATCATGGAAAAGATCCTTTTTTGTTCCGGATAGGTCAGCTTTGTCTGGAATCCAACCAGATTCATGGCCGTTTTGTCCCTGTTTTCAGCCCGTAGCTGGACGCAGGCAAAGGGCTGCTTGCCCGTACGCGGATCGATCAGTCCGACCGGCTTCAGGGGGCCGAAGGCCAAGGTCTGGTCTCCCCGGTCGGCCATGGTCTCGATGGGTAGACACCCCTCGAAATGGATGGCCTTCTCGAATTCTCGGGGAGTGACCCGGGCGCCCCCTTGCAGGGCCTGGACGAAGGCGGTGTATTCCTTTTCGCTCAGGGGACAATTGAGATAGTCCTTTTCCTCGGGATTGTACCGGGATCCCCAAAAAGCCTTGTCCATGTCGATGGAATCCGTGGCCACGATGGGGGCGATGGCGTCATAGAAGTAGAGGTCGTTTTCACCCGTCGCCTCCATGAGGCTTCTGGTCAGCGCCTCCGATGCCAGTGGTCCGGCAGCCATGACCACTTTGGAAAAGGGCCCAAGTTCCGGAGCGTCCAGTGCGGTGATTTCGCGGCGGACAATGGCCAGATTGTCCAGGGTTTCCAATCGGCGGGTGATTCCGCTGGAAAAAAGGTCCCGGTCCACGGCCAGTGCCTTGCCCGCGGGAATGGCAGTTTTGTGGGCAACCTGCATGACCACGCTCCCAAGGAGTTCCATCTCCTTTTTGAGCAGGCCGATGCCGCTTTCGGGATCACTCGAACGCAGGGAGTTCGAGCAGACCAGTTCGGCCAGTCCGTTGAGCTTGTGGGCGGGGGAGAACCGGTCGGGCTTCATCTCGAAAAGTGTGGTCGGGATACCGGATGTGGCCAGTTGATAGGCGGCTTCACTGCCGGCCAGCCCCCCGCCGATAACGGCGACGGGCTGGGTGGCGGAGATTTTGGGGGTATTGTTTGTCATTGTTCCAGATGTCGGATTGGGGGGACAAAAAGCAGGTAAAATGCCAGCAAATCCCGGCAAAAATAGTCATAAACGCGATCATTACGGATAGATTCGTGGGGCTGATTCACGGATCGCCCGTTTTTCCGGGCCCCGGGAGGCGAGAAAAAACAATGGGTTGGGCATGGGTCGTACCGGACCGGAATGTCCTGGTAAAATGCGCAGGAAGATCGTGGTGGTGCCTGAAGATCCATGGGTAATCGGTTGTCGCCGGGGTGTCTAGTTTGGGGAATCCCGTGTGCAAGCTCTGGATGTGTATGGGGCCGTGGATCGCTCCCGGCCGGAGGGGCGTAACAAGGAGTTGGGAGGACCACCCTTTGCCGCGCCATAACTTCCCGTTTTCGAAGGAGGGCTCCGGTTTGTTCGCGGAGAGACCACCGTCTCTTCCGGTCCCTTCCCGGCGTTGGGAGTAAGCTTGCAAGTCGCCCTGAAAACCACTAATCGGGACTATATTCAGTACCCCACATTCAGTACCCTGTTCCTACCGTCCGTGAGGCTCAATGTCTTCCCTCCTTACAATCAACGACCTCAGTACGCACATCTTTTCCTCCCGTGGAACGGCCAAGCCCGTGGACCGGGTCAATCTCAGGCTCGATGTCGGGGGGGCTCTGGGGATCGTCGGTGAATCCGGGTGCGGGAAATCCATGCTCGCCCTGTCGGTCATGGGGATCGTCCCCTATCCGCCGGCCAAGGTGGTTGCGGGGGAGATCCTGTTCCGGGGCCAGAACCTTCTGGCCCAATCGGAAAGGGCCATGCAAAAGATCCGCGGGCGGGACATGGCCATGATATTCCAGGAGCCCATGACCTCGCTCAATCCTGTTTTCAGGGTCGGGGAGCAGATAGCCGAGACCGTGCGCCACCATTCCGGGCTGGACAAAAAGCAGGGAATGGACAAAGCGGTTACCCTGCTTGAGCAGGTGGGTATCTCCTCTCCTGAAAGGCGGGTCCGTGATTTTCCCCACCAGATGAGCGGGGGCATGCGCCAACGGGTCATGATCGCCATGGCCCTCGCGTGCGATCCGGCCCTCATCCTGGCCGATGAACCCACGACCGCCCTGGATGTGACCATCCAGGCCCAGATCCTCAAGCTCATCCGTTCGTTGCGGTCCGAGCAGGGAACCTCCCTTGTTCTGATCACCCACGATCTGGGAGTGGTTGCGGAAAACTGTGACCATGTGGCAGTCATGTACGCCGGGGCCCTGATGGAGATGTGCACGGTCAGGGAGCTCTTTGCCGAACCTCTGCACCCGTATACTCAGGGCCTCATGGCCTGTGTGCCCAGGATTGACGATGCCGACGGCCGTGCTCTGGCCACCATTCCCGGCGTCGTTCCGAACCTTCTGGATCTGCCAAAGGGGTGTCCCTTTTCCAACCGGTGTGATAGGGCCTTTGACCGCTGTTCCGTGGAACGTCCCGGAAGGTTGTTCCCCAGAGAGGGACATATGGTCCGGTGCTGGTTGTATGGGGGGAAGGATGAAAGATAAAAGATATAGGATACAGGCTGGAGACAGGAGGCGGGAGACCGGAGATAGGATAACATGACCAGGGAATCGACTTTTTTGGAACTCAGGGATCTGACCCGGGATTTCGAGGTCAGGACCGGGGGAGTGCCGGCGAGGACGGCATTGCTCCGGGCCGTTGACAGTGTTTCGCTCCGGATCGATCGTGGGCAGACGTTGGGTTTGGTGGGCGAATCCGGGTGCGGGAAATCGACTCTGGGACAGATGGTGGTCGGGCTCCTGCCTCCAACACACGGAGACGTCCGGTTCAGGGGCAAACCCCTGTGGGGCTCGGGCGGGTTCGATCAACCGGACTTCCGGCGCAAGATCCAGATGATTTTTCAGGACCCGTCTTCGTCCTTGAATCCCAGGATGCGTGTCAGGAAGATCATTGGCGAGGGGTTGGACATCCACCGAATGGGTTCGCGTGAAAAGAGGGCCGATCGGGTGGCGGAGCTTATGGAAATGACCGGTATTTTGCCCGAGCACGGGGACCGGTATGCCCATGAGTTCAGTGGGGGGCAGCGGCAGCGTATCTCCATCGCTCGGTCCCTGAGTCTCGATCCCGAACTGATCGTTTGCGACGAACCGGTTTCCGCCCTGGACGTGTCCATCCAGGCCCAGATCCTCAATCTGTTGGCTGCGCTGCAAAAGGATCTCGGGCTGACCTATATTTTCATCTCCCACGATCTGGCCGTGGTCAGGAAGGTCAGCCACCGTATCGCGGTCATGTATCTGGGGCGGATCGTGGAAATCGCCGACCGGGGCGACCTGTACGAGAATCCCTGCCATCCCTACACCAAGGCACTGCTTGCGGCCGTGCCCAGGCCCGATCCCTCGAGGACCGTTCCCGACAACGGATTGCGGGGAGAAATCCCCAGTCCCCTTGCCCCGCCCACGGGGTGCGTATTCCATCCACGATGTCCCCTGGCCATGGACGTGTGTTCCCGAGAGATTCCCGAGGAGATCGAAGTCGCCCCTGGACATAGGGTGGGATGTTTTTTGTTCGACAAATCCTGATCAAGCGAGGCATTGAGAGCTCAATGGTGGAGAGAATCGAACACCATCCATCCCGCATTCCTGTTCTGATTTCCCCAATAACCTGTATCCACAAAACAATCCGCCGCAGCTAGCGGCGACGAGATACCATGACCAATCAAGAACGACCCATTGAAATCCTGGCTCCTGCCGGGGGAAAGGAAAGTTTTCTGGCCGCAGTGGCGGCCGGGGCCGATGCCGTGTATTGCGGGCTGAAAAATTTTTCCGCACGCATGGAGGCGGACAATTTCTCCCTGGACGAACTGGCCGGGCTGACCGGATTGGCCCACGCAAAGGGGGTGCGGGTGCACATCGCCCTGAACACCATGCTCAAGAACAACGAGCTCGACCGCACCGGCAGAATGATCGACCGGCTGCAGCGGTTCGTGCATCCCGACGCCCTGATCATCCAGGACCCGGGTGTGGCCACCCTGGCCCGGCAGGCCGGCTATACGGGCGAACTCCATCTTTCCACCCTGGCCAATTGCAGTTTTCCTTCGGCCCTTTCCCTGGTGCGGGAGAAGCTGGATATCGATCGGGTGGTCGTGCCCCGGGAGCTGACCATCGACGAACTCAAGCAGATGGCCGCTGCCTGTCCTGCAGGGCTCGATCTGGAAATTTTCGTGCACGGGGCCCTGTGTTACGCGGTTTCAGGTCGGTGCTACTGGTCCAGTTTTCTGGGTGGACGCAGCGGCCTGCGGGGGCGGTGTGTGCAGCCCTGTCGACGCGTCTATGAGCAGGACGGGGTTAAAGACCGTTTCTTCTCCTGCCAGGATCTGGGATTGGATGTGCTGGTTCGTCCGGTTGCGAATATTCCCCAGGTGCGCTCCTGGAAGATCGAGGGGCGCAAGAAGGGGCCGCATTACGTGTTTTACACGGTCAAGGCCTATAGGTTGTTACGCGATCACGGGAATGACCCCGCCAGCCGCAAGATGGCCCAGGAACTCCTGGACATGGCCCTGTCCCGCAAGACCTCACATTACTATTTTCTGCCTCAGCGCAAGGTTGTACCTCTTGTGGAGGGCGAGGACACCGGCTCAGGCCTGTTCATGGGCACTGTTCAGGGCGGGGGACGAAGAACATGGTTTTCGCCCCGGACTAAACTCCTGGGCGGGGATCTCTTGCGTCTCGGTTACGAGGATCAGCCCTGGCACAGAACTCTGCGCATCCGGCGGGCCGTGCCAAAAAAGGGGCGGCTGGATATTCCCATGGGTGAAAACCGGCCCGCGCCCAAGGGCACACCGGTATTTCTGGTGGACCGGCGGGAGCCCGAGCTGTCCAAACTGATCAACGAACTGAACCGGGAACTGCAGACCATTTCCCACACAGAGACCGAGTCCTCGGATTTCAAGGTCAAGGCCCCCAGGGTATGGAGTCCGTCCCGAACAAAAGGGAAGGGGAAAAACGCCATGGAACTCCGCGTCTTCCGCCAGCTTCCCACTGTGGAACGCAAGGGTCCGCCCATGGGAACCTGGATCGTCCCCGGCCAGGTGGAAAAGTTGCCCCGTGGCCTGGTGACCAGGACCTGGTGGTGGCTCCCTCCGGTCATCTGGCCCGAGAATGAGGGCGTATGGAAAAAAACCGTGGCCTCCCTGATCAATCGGGGCGCAAAGACCATGGTCATCAACGCTCCCTGGCAGATGGGACTGGTCGACAAATTGACCGACTGCCGCATCTGGGCGGGTCCGTTCTGCAATATCGCCAACCCCCTGGCCATCCAGACCGCCAAGGATCTGGGCGCATCAGGCGTCATTGTCAGTCCCGAGCTTTCCGGCCCGGATTTCCTGGCATTGCCCAGCCGTTCCCCCCTCCCCCTTGGCGTGGTCATCAACGGCATCTGGCCCCTATGCATCTCCCGGATCAAGGCCGAACACCTCAAACCGGGCGAACCCTTTGCAAGCCCCAAGGGCGAAACCGCCTGGACTATCAGATACGGGGATCTTTTCTGGACCTTTCCCAACTGGTTTACAGACATCCGGGACAAGAAAGAGGAACTGGCCAGGGCCGGGTACCAGCTCTTCGTCCACATGCGCGAACGGGTGCCCAAGACCGTGGAGGTCAAGGACAGACCCGGGTTGTGGAACTGGGATCTGAAATTGTTGTAGGAGTATCCTGTTCGGGATTGTTTATTCCCTATCCAGCATACCACAACGCCCTGTCGGAACATGATTCCGGCAGGGCGTTGTGGTATAGGCTTTTGGGATTGAGATGTGGGCACAGCGACTCACGTCACAGAGGGGTGCGGGCTGAGAACCCGATATAACCCGAGATTGAAAAGGGTGCGGCCAGACTGCTTTTTGGCCTTGAATAGATTTGACGGAGTTCGTTTTTATGTCTATTTGCTAGTCAAATGTGAGTCAAAATGTTTGCTAATATTTCAGATAATATCTTGGTTCTTTGTTATTTTTTTACTTAAAAACAAATTTTTTTCTAGTCGGATATAAGTCTTTTTTTTTAGCCGAGGGTACAAATATGCCAGTGTCGCTTGAGGAATTTCTTGAAGAGGGAGCCGCTACCTCCAGGGAGATTCAGGGGGCTACAGGATTGTCGCAGACCGCTGTTTCGAGACAGCTGAGACGAATGAAAGATAGAATAATAACAATTCGAAGTGGGAGAACTCCAAAGTATATTCTGACTAAAAATGCTTTTGGAGGTAGTGACAGGTTGCCTTTGGCCGTGGTGGACGCCCATGGGAACACTGTGCGAGTCGCTTATCTTCGACCGTTGGTAACCGGTGGGTTTTATGTCGAGGCAACAGCAGGGATGTCTCGGTTGTTGCTCGGCGATGCCGGTGACGGGGTATATGATGATCTGCCCTATTTTTTATACGATATGGGGCCACAGGGGTTTTTGGGAAGACAGATTGCGAAAGAAATGCACGCTCACTTTCCGGAATTTCCCGCCGACCCGAAGCGGTGGACAAATGATCATATCGGGAGATTGCTGATTTCCAATGGAGACGATCTGCCTGGTAACGTTAAATTCGGAGAGCAGGCGTTGCTGCGTGTTCGCAGAAAACCGGAACTCGTGGATGATGTTGACTACCCGCGTATAGCCAACGGCGTTATGGAAGGAGAGATTCCAGGGTCTTCTGCCGGAGGAGAGCAGCCGAAATTTACTGCATTCAATAAACGTTGTAATTGCCATGTCATTGTTAAATTTTCTCCGGTCGGCAACAACGAAATTGCCAGAAGATGGCGTGATATTCTTATTACAGAATACCACGCCATGAAAGCTTTGCGTGGTTATAAATTCCCTGCTGCAGAAACAAGACTTTTTGAGCGAGAAGGACGGCTCTTTTTGGAGTCACAGCGATTCGACAGATCTGGTGAATATGGGCGAATGTCCATGACCTCTCTTGCTTCTATTGATGCAGAGTTTGTAGGACTCGCAGAACGTTGGCCGAGCGTCGTAAAGGCGCTTGCACAAAGAAATCTGGTTGCAACCAAGGATGTACTTGATGCCGAATCTATATGGTGTTTCGGGCGGTTGATAAACAACACGGATATGCATTTGGGAAATCTGAGCTTTGCTATTGATGGCGATGTGTTGAGATTGCTACCGGTGTATGACATGTGCTCGATGGGCTTTGCTCCGAAGAGTGGAGGGGAGGTTGTTTCATATGCGTTCACTCCCAGGCATCCGGAGCGGCAGAGTATTACCGATGAGGCCTACGCCGGGGTAAGGGAATTGGCGATTCACTTTTGGGATCGTTTGGCTCAGGACTCGAGGATTTCTGACGAACTTAACAGGTTTTTACGTAAGGGAAATCCTGTAGAAATGATGGAATAAAAAATGGCTCTTGTTGGG
The DNA here is from genome assembly GCF_054921335.1 of Desulfoplanes sp. Classification (NCBI taxonomy): domain Bacteria; kingdom Pseudomonadati; phylum Thermodesulfobacteriota; class Desulfovibrionia; order Desulfovibrionales; family Desulfoplanaceae; genus Desulfoplanes; species Desulfoplanes sp. The sequence continues at coordinate 64,315 of NZ_JBUDSQ010000010.1, forward strand.
TTTCAGGGGGCTGCCTGGGAAGTGCGGTAACTTTCATGCAGTGATTCTCCGACGTTGTTTTTTCCTCCTGGGAACGCCGAGCGTCTGCTCGGCACTGCGTTTACTATCCAACTGAAATATGAGCAGATGATGCCGGATAGACAGTATGAAGCTGTACCCTTTTGGTGTTGCTCGAAAGGCCGAGCAGACGCTCGGCGTTCCCAGGGGAAAGACTCGTTTGCAAAGTCGGTTGTCGTGCTGCATCAGTGATACTTGGCCGTGAAGAGACAGACCCCCGGAATCCTGCAGGAGCCTTATTTTTTCATGGAACGTCCTTTTTGCGACAGTCGGTATTTCTGTTTCGGGTTCTTGGGCGAATTCGGGTCGGTCATTCCCACGAAGCCTGCTTTCAGAGCCGGGATGAGATAATTTTTTCTGAAGGTGGGTCGGTGGTTCATCTCCAGACCTTCCATGGGTTCCCTGACGGAAAGAGGCGAGTCACCCATGATGGAAAGGAGATTTAGTACATGGTCGGTTGCATGGTCGGT
>NZ_JBUDSQ010000011.1:0-61189 GCF_054921335.1 Desulfoplanes sp.
AAACGGAGAAACGGAGAAACGGAGAAACGGAGAAACGGAGAAACGGAGAAACGGAGAAAGGGAAAAGGGAGGCAGGAGACACGGAGACAGGAGACAGGAGACGGGAAGGCGGGAGAATACACCCGTAGGGACGGCGCGCCGTGCCCTTCTCCCGATTCCAGGCAAATCCTGATGTTCCGGGAATCAAGAAATCCGTCATCCCGTCAAAATCCGCAATGCTGTCAGAACCCGCAATCCTGACAATACCCGTCATCCCGGCGAAGGCCGGGATCTTGAACGACATGTGGACTGCCCATGACGCTGTGTAATAGAACCACCCCTCAAGATCCCGGATCACGTCCGGGATGACATGGTTTTGTCGTGTTCCCGCCTCCCGGGGATCGGTCAAAAGGGCACGGCGCGCCGTGCCCCTACGGATATTTCCGCATATATTCCCTCACCTGTTGGGTGTTCTCCACCCTGTAGGGGCGATTCACGAATCGCCCATGTAACGAATTGGACGGTGATAACCGCATTGGGGATGCCATACCGTGTTGGATGCCGATGGTGATTTCGAATGCGGTTTGCTGGTGCCGGGGCGTTTGTTTTCCCGCACCTCCCGGGGCGTTTGTTTTCCCGCACCTCCCGGGGCGTTTGTTTTCCCGCACCTCCCGGGGCGCGGGAAAACGGGCGGATATGGAATCCGCCCCTACGGGGGACGGCGATGGGTTGGATGTTTTATGGGGTGTTGTTTGTCCTTGATCCTAAAACCTAAAACATAAAACCTAAAACCGTCTTTTCCCGTCTCCCTTCCTTACAACTTATTTTCCCACAAATACGCGGACAGCGCGATCTCCTCGATATCATCGTGTTCGGGCTGCCACTCCATGGTCTGCATGAGTTTGGCAGGGTTGGAGATCAGATTGGCCGGGTCGCCGGGTCTGCGGTCCACTTCCTTTGTTACGAAATCCACCTTGCTGACCTTTTTCACCGCATCCACGATTTCTCTGACCGTATAGCCTTGCCCGTAGCCGCAATTGAAGATGCCTGAAGGCTTGCCTGCCTCCAGGTGGTTCATGGCCAGGACATGGGCATCGGCCAGGTCGGTCACGTGGATGTAATCCCTGATGCAGGTGCCGTCCTTGGTGGGGTAGTCCGTGCCGAAGATTTTCAGATGGTCGCGGCGGCCCAGGGCGGTCTGGGAGGCCACCTTGATCAGGTGGGTGGCCTTGGGGGTGCTCTGGCCGATGCGGCCCTTGGGGTCGGCACCGGCCACATTGAAATAGCGCAGGATGACGAAGGAAAAACCGGGATGGGCCGCATTGGTATCCTGGATGACCCATTCACTCATCAGTTTGCTCCGGCCGTAGGGATTGATGGGGTCCAGGGGGGATTTTTCGGTCACGGGGACGATTTCTGGCATGCCGTAGACCGCGGCCGTGGAGGAGAAGATGAACCGGGGGATCTTGTGCTTGACGGCCAGACCGATGAGCTCGGTGGTGTTGTTGGTGTTGTTGATGTAGTATTTGATGGGATTGGTCACGGATTCCGGCACCACGATGGACCCGGCGAAATGGAGGATGCCGTCGAACCGTTCCCGGGCCATGAGGGCGGCAAGTTTGTCCGTCTCGGCCAGGTCCCCCACCTCGAGGCGCGCCGGGGGCAGAACCGCGTCGGCATGGCCCGTGGAGAGGTTGTCGTAGACCACGACGTCATAGCCCCTGGAACACAGGGCCAGGGTGGTGTGGGAGCCGATATAGCCGGCACCGCCGGTAACGAGGATCTTGGGCATGGATGCCTCCTGGATATGATGGTTGGAATAACGTCGGACAGCGGACACTCCGGTACCGTTTTAACATGGATCTGCCAAGCAAGAAGAGCGCCCAAACGGTCTTCGGTCTTGCCATTTACCGGGAATTTTGAAAGGTAGAACCGGTTTGCAGGCCTTTTTTGCATGGCTATTATCCCGTATCGTTGCAGGGGACTTCTTGTCCGTCATTCATGGACCTAATCCGGGGGGGTCCGGTGCTCGAATCCTCGTTGCCTCTTGGAGAGTGCCAAGGGTGCAAAAATCCCGGACTGTGCCGGGATGACGGCACGGGCCGGAGGAATCCGGCGGCTATCGGGGCCCGGCTTGCACGTTTTCACGATTACTCACCTATATATATGACCCCCTGCATTGTTGCACGGTTGGCTGCAAGCACGGTATCAAACGGCGTGTTCAGTCAGCAGGGGATTGTTCCGACCACAAGGAGGATACAACCGTGGCCCATGGATTTGTTCTCAAGGAAGAACGTCACATCGAAGAAATAGCCGCTGTCGCCTATATATACGAACACGAAAAAACCGGGGCCCGGGTGCTTTCCATTGTCAACGACGATGAAAACAAGGTCTTTGGGATCACCTTCCGGACCCCGCCCAAGGATTCCACAGGGGTGGCCCATATTCTGGAGCACTCGGTCTTGTGCGGTTCGCGCAAGTATCCTGTCAAGGAACCCTTTGTGGAGCTGCTCAAGGGGTCGTTGCAGACCTTTTTGAACGCCATGACCTTTCCGGACAAGACCTGCTATCCCGTGGCCAGTCAGAACGTCCAGGATTTCTATAATCTGGTCGACGTGTATCTGGACGCGGTGCTCTATCCCCGGATCACACCGGAGATCTTTGAGCAGGAAGGGTGGCATTACGAGTTGGAGAACCCGGACGATCCCCTTGCCTACAAGGGCGTGGTCTTTAACGAGATGAAAGGGGTCTATTCCTCTCCGGACAGCCTGCTCGGGGAATATTCCCAGCACGCGGTTTTTCCGGACACCCTGTATGGGCTGGAATCCGGGGGGCATCCCGAGCATATTCCCGAGCTGACCTATGGGGCGTTCAAGGAATTCCACTCTACCTATTATCATCCCTCCAATGCCTGGATCTATTTTTACGGGGATGACGATCCCGAGAAACGGCTGGAGATTCTAGCTGAATATCTGGACGATTTTTCCGCCAAGGAGGTTGCGTCCTCCATTCCCCTGCAACCGGTCAAAAAGGGCGGTGGTGTCCTTTGTTATCCCTTTGCCGCGGGCGAGGGCCAGGACAAGGGCATGACCACCCTGAACTGGCTTCTGTGTGAAACGACCGATGCCCGGGAGAATCTCACCCTGCGCATCCTGGAGTATATCCTGGTGGGCATGTCCGGGTCTCCCCTGCGCAAGGCCCTGATCGATTCCGGTCTCGGAGAGGATATGGCCGGTGGAGGGCTTGAGGACGAACTCCGTCAGCTGACTTTTTCCGCCGGGCTCAAGGGGATTGATCCCAAAGATGCTCCCAGGATCAGGGGGATCATCATGGCCACCCTGGAGAGTATCCGGGATCAAGGCATTGGCGAGGATCTCATCGAGGCCGGACTGAACACGATCGAGTTTGCCCTGCGGGAAAACAATACCGGGGCCTATCCCCGGGGGCTTCTGGTCATGCTCCGGAGTCTGTCTACATGGCTGCATGATGGGGACCCCTTGAGTGCGGTCTGCTTCGAGCCGGTCCTTGGAGAGATCAAAGAGGCCTTGGGACGGGGGGAAAGGGTTTTCGAGGATCTCATCACGGTCCATCTGCTCGACAATCCCCATATGGTCCAGGTTGTTCTTGAACCCGACAAGGAATTGGGGGGAGTGATCGAGGCCAAGGAAGCAAAACGCCTCGCTAAAGTGAAGGACAAGATGACCCCGGAGGAGATCCGGGAGGTTGTGTCGAGGACTTCACGGCTCAAGGAACTCCAATCCGCCCCCGATGCCCCCGAGGATCTGGCGACCATTCCCTGCCTCACGAGGGGAGAACTCGATCCCACGGTGAAGACCGTGCCCCTTGCAGAAGAAGAAATCCAAGGTACTCCGGTCCTTTTCCACGATCTGGAGACCAGCGGGATCGTCTATCTGGACCTGGCCCTGGACCTGCACAACATGGTCCAGAAATATCTTCCCTATGTCCCCTTGTTTGGCCGGGCATTGTTCGAAATGGGTACGGATACCCAGGATTATGTTGCTTTTGGTAGGCGTATCCGGAGAAAGACCGGCGGCATGGGGGCGTCCCCCTTCACGGCGTCGGTTCTCGAGCAGCGGGATGGGTTGTGCAAGCTGATGCTCCGCGGCAAGGCCATGGCTGCAAATTTCCAGGAACTCATGGATATTGCCCGTGACGCCCTTTTGCGGGTCAACCTTGATGACAAGGACCGGTTCCGCCAGATCGTCACCGAAGAAAAAGCCGGCCTGGAAAGGGCCTTGATTCCTTCGGGGCATGTTCTGGCCACCCTCCGGGTCCGCTCCAGGTTCAACGAGGCGGACTGGGCCCAGGAACAGATGGGTGGGGTCAGTTACTTGTTTTTCTTGCGCTTTTTGTTGGATAAGATCGATACCGACTGGGAGGTGGTCCGCCGCAGCCTGCAGGAGATCCGGTTCGCCCTCGTGGACAGGGCGTCCATGGTCGTGAACGTGACCACGACCGCGTCCATCTGGGAGGGGAACCGGTCCGTCGTGCGCGGTTTTCTCGGGACCATGCCAGAAAGGGGGCTGAGCAAGAACACCTGGCTGCCCGTATGCTCACAGGATAACGAAGGGATGACAATGCCGGCCCGGGTCAACTATGTGGCCAAGGGAATGGATCTGTATGCCGGAGGGTATACCTACCATGGTTCGGTCAACGTGATCACCAGATATCTGCGGACCTCGTGGCTCTGGGAACAGATCCGGGTTCTCGGGGGGGCATATGGGGGATTCTGCGGGTTCGATCGCCAGTCGGGTTTGATGACCTTTGGCTCGTACCGGGACCCGAATATCCTTTCCACACTGGAGGCCTTTGACAAGTGCTCGGATTTTCTGGCTTCAGCGCCGCTGGACCAGGCCGAGATTGAGAAGGGGGTCATCGGGGCCGTTGGTGGAATGGACCAATATCTGTTCCCGGATGCCAAGGGGTTTACCTCCATGATCCGCTACTTGAGTGGTGTCAGCGATGGGGACCGTCAGGTTATCCGTGACCAGATTCTGGCCACGGAAAAGGAGGATTTCAGGCGTTTTGGCCAGGTACTTGGGAAATCCCTCTCCAGGGGGTTTGTCTCGGTCCTTGGCTCGGAGGAGGGAATAGAAGAGGTCAAGGATACAATCGATCTGGTGGAGGTCTTCGGGGTGCTCTAACCAACCGGCCCCTGGATCTGCACCGGGGGTGCTCCGGAACCGTTGTCACGCGGCTGTCACCAATCCATGCTAATCTGTCCGACCGGATATGCCTGATCCGAGGGCATGTAACCTATGCCGTATTGAGGGTACACGTGATATGAGCGACGACTATCCCAAGAAAGATATGGAAAGGGCGGAGAGTTCTCCGGACGATTTTTTCGACCAGTTGCATCCGGCGGACGCGGCCGATCATCTGGGGAATCTTCCCCTTGAAGAGCAGGTGGCAACCGTGGGGGATTTTTCTGCGGAGGATGCGGCCGAGTCCATCGCGGAGATGGATTCGTACGACCGGATCCCCCTGATGACCCAGCTGCCCCCCGCACAGGCCGCGGATATCCTGACCCTGATGTCCCCGGATGATGCGGCGGATACCGTGGCCGAACTCGATCCCGATGTCCGCAAGACCATCTTTCGCGAGATCCATCAGGAGGACGCCGCAGAGATCAAGGCCCTGCTGATGTATGATCCCGACTCGGCCGGCGGGGTCATGAACACGGAGATCCTGGTCCTGGACGAGAATCTGACAGCGGACCAGGCCATCGCCGTAATTCGCAGGCAGGTCGAAGAGTCCGAGATCCCCTACTACGCATATATGGTCGACCGGTACCGCCATTTGCGCGGGGTCCTTTCCCTGCGGGATATCATGGTCAGCCGTGGAGGAAAGAAGCTCCGGGAACTGCTTGTGGAGCAAAACCTCATCTCCGTTCCCTTTGATACGGACAAGGAGGAGGTGGCCCAGCTCATCGACCGGTACAATTTTTTGGCCCTTCCGGTTGTCGACCATGACCAGCGCATTCTGGGCACGGTCACGGTCGACGACGTCATCGACATCATCCAGGAGGAGGCCAGCGAGGATATGCAGCAGATGGTGGGTGCCGGTGCGGACGAGACCATCGACTCGCCGTGGGGATACTCGTTGAAAATGCGTATGCCCTGGCTTTTCGTCAATCTGCTCAACTCTGGGATATCCGCATGGGTCGTCCACCTCTTCGAGGGATCCATCGAGCAGATGGCCATCCTGGCCGTGCTCATGCCCATTGTGGCCAACCAGGCCGGGAATACGGGGCAGCAGTCTCTGGCAGTGATGATCCGTCAGCTGGCCATGGAGCGGTTCGATCGAAAAAAGGTCTGGATCGCCGTGGTCAGGGAGGCCAAAATCGGATTGGTCAACGGGTTGATTATCGGACTGGCAACATTTTTGGGGATTGCGGCCGTGTTCCAGCGTCCCTTTTTGGCCACGGTCATGGCCATGGCCCTGCTCTTTGACATGTTTCTGGGAGCGGTGGCCGGGGCATCCATCCCCCTTATCCTCAAGGAACTCGGACGAGACCCCGCCCAGGCCTCGAGTATCTTTTTGACCACCCTGACCGACAGTATGGGGTTTTTTGCCTTTCTGGGTATGGCCGGGGTTTTTCTCCTCTGAACCCGGCCATACAAGGCCGGGCTCGAGAGATCCTCATCCGGGGCGGTTGCGTCCATTCTTGACGGCAGGATTGGTTGGGAAGGGGGGCGTTTATCCACGCACGGATTTTGGTGCCCATCCCGGCGGCCTTTTACGTCTTTTCTTGAGCGGCCAGCAGGTGGATGGTCAGCATGATGAAGTCCGCCTCGGTGACGATGCCCAGCAGCCGTCCTGCTTCGACCACAGGCAGGCATCCGTATTTGTTTTTTAGGAGAATCCCGGCCGCATCGACGAGGCTGTCCCCGCTCTCGATGGTTTGGGTATCCTTGCGCATGACTTCTCGAATAGGGATACCGGCATCGATTTCCCGCTGGGTCTCCCTATCGATCCCCGCCAGCTTTGATACCGCAGCCGACAGGATGTCGCGTTGTGTGATCAGACCGCTGAATTGGTTGGACCCGTCGACGACCGGGACATGGCGTATCTTGGCCAGTTGCATGACCGAGCGGGCCGCGCTGAGGGTGTCGTTTTCCTTGAGGGTGATGACTTCCGTGGACATGACGTCTTTGACCAGTAGCATGGGGTCCTCCTGTCGCTCGAGGTTTGAGGAATGTCCGGAGAACGGATGGTTGAACTATGGCCCAAAACGGGCCATTGGGCAACCCTGCCGCAGAGCTGCCGCTCCGGTCGTGGATTGACTTGGGGGGGGAAATCTGGTTTGCACACTACTACGTCGAAGAATTGTCACACATACAATGGTCTTTTTTGAGAAGGAATTTTCTACCAAGGTGAGAACACGCGGACCGCACACTCCGACCGCCAAGGTCGGCTATAAGAGAAACCGGGAGAGGATGATCAGGGAACAGCTTATGGCCCGCGGGATCACCGACAAACACGTCTTGCGGGCCATGTGGGACGTTCCCCGGCATCTGTTCGTGGATGAGGCCCTGCAGGCCCAGTCCTATGAAGACAACGCCGTGCCCATCGGGTATGGTCAGACCATATCCCATCCTTACACCGTGGCCAAGATGACCTCGATCTTGGCCCTGGAGCCGGGAATGAAGGTTCTTGAAATCGGGACGGGCTCAGGATTCCAGGCCGCCGTTCTCGAACGGTTGGGGGCCAGTGTCTACACGGTCGAACGGATCAAGCCCCTTTTTGTGGCCGTGCGTAAGCGGTTGGTGTGTATGCGTTGTTTCAATATCCACTGCAAGCTGGACGACGGGACCATCGGATGGCCGGAAGCGGCCCCTTTTGACCGGATCATCGTCACTGCGGGGGGGCCCGAGCTGCCTCTCCCCCTTGTGGACCAATTGGCCGATCCGGGATGCATGGTCGTGCCCATCGGCAGCGAGAAACGGCAACAGCGGATGATCATGGCCTGCAAGGAGAATGGTCGGGTGACCACGAGGGATTGTGGCCAAGCGGCCTTTGTCGATCTTGTCGGTACCCATGGGTGGTGAAACGGATTCCTTATGAACATGATGCGCTCAATGCTCGACCGGTTGTGGGAGATCTCGGCCAGAAAGGGTGCCGAGCGGGTCCTCATGGGGGTCTCCTTTACCGAGGCCATCTTTTTTCCGGTCCCGCCGGATCTGCTGCTCCTTCCCATGGGGCTGGCCAACCGGGAGCGGGTCTTCAGGCTGGCATGGATCTGTCTGCTTTTTTCCCTGGCCGGTGGCGTGATCGGATACGGTATCGGTTACTACTTCATGGAGACCATCGGCACGCCGATCATCGGATTCTACGGTCTTGAAAAACAGTATGCAGAGATCCAGGTCTGGTACGATACCTATAGTGCCTGGGCCGTGACCATTGCCGGGCTGACCCCCATTCCTTACAAACTCTGCACCTTGACGGCCGGGGCCTTCAAGGTCAATTGGCCCGTGTTCATCGTTGCCTCGGCCATCAGCCGGGGGGTCCGGTTTTTCGTTATTGCCGGGCTGATCCGCTGTTTCGGAGAAACCGCCAGGGAGTTCTTGGAGAAACGGTTCAATCTGGTCGTTACGGCGGCCCTGGTTCTGGTTGTTCTGGGGTTCGTGGTTTTGAAGTATGTGTGAATGGAATCGGAAAATGTTAGAAGTGGTTGAAATTTTAGAGAGTTAAGAGATTTTGGGCCTTAGAGCGTTGGGAAGTTTTTGGCATGTAGGGATGTTCAGAGATTTCAGATTACTTACAATTAGGCAGGAGAATTATTATAATGGCTGACCAAAATTCATGCCCGGGTGGGGGCGAGGGAGGGGGGAGCGCCAATGCTTCCAAGATGATCCAGGACCGGATGATCTCTTCAACCCTTTCAAAAATACGGCACAAACTCTTTGTCATGAGCGGCAAGGGGGGCGTGGGCAAGAGCTCCCTCGCCACCAACCTGGCCGCGGCCTTGTCCGCACGGGGATTCCGTGTCGGGCTGCTTGACGTGGACATCCACGGGCCCAGCGTGCCCCATCTGCTCGGACTCAAGGGACTTTTGGATATCGACCGCGGGAGTATCCTCAAGCCCAAACGGTACAACGACAATCTTTCGGTCATCTCCATGGAATCCTTGCTCAAGGATCCGGATCAGGCCGTCTTGTGGCGGGGCCCCATGAAGACCAATGCCATCAGGCAGTTCATTGCCGATGTGGAATGGGGCGAACTCGATTTTTTGGTCATCGACTCCCCCCCGGGGACCGGGGACGAACCCATGACCGTGCTCAAGACCGTTCCCGAGGCCCTGAGTGTCGTCGTGACCACCCCGCAGGAGATATCCCTGGCCGACGTACGCAAGGCGATCAATTTTTTGCAGTACGCCCAGGCGAACATCCTCGGTGTGGTCGAGAACATGAGTGGTTTGATCTGCCCCTATTGCCAGAAGGAGATCGACCTGTTCAAGAAGGGCGGCGGCAAGGACCTGGCCGACAAATATGGGCTGGATTTTCTGGGTGCCATCCCCCTGGACCCGGCGACCGTGGTGGCCGGAGATCTTGGCAGCCCCGTCGTTTTCCTCGACGAGGACGTGCCCGCCAAGAGGGCATTTCTTGCCCTGGCCGACACCATCAGCACCCGTGCTGCGGAATGTTTCGAGTCCGTATCGTCCATCCACAAGTGATGCCATGGGGCGCATGAGCTCCCCAGGATGGAACCATGAAACAATGGATCACCGTTTTTGTTCTTTTTTGGGGGTGTCTCGCGGCCTGTATATCATGGGGTGGGACCATCTATTATTATGAAGGACCTGACGGGGTTCTCCATTTTACCGATGTTCCACTGACCCACCACTATAGACCTTTTGTCTTTTGGGGTCGGGCGACCGGCAAGGACAAGAGGCGGGTCAAGGCCCTCATAAAAAAGTATTCCTCGCATTACGGGGTGGACGAAGACCTGGTCCAGGCCCTCGCTCATGTGGAATCGCGGTACGACAGCCAGGCCGTTTCCAGGGCCGGGGCCCAGGGGGTCATGCAGATCATGCCCGGGACCCAGAAGGATCTCGGGCTGGACACGCCCTTTGATCCTGCAGCCAACGTGGAGGCGGGCATCCGGTATTTCAAACAGATGCTGGACCGGTTCGGCAATACCCGGTTGGCCCTGGCCGCCTACAATGCCGGTCCGGGGCAGGTGGACAAGTACAACGGGATCCCGCCGTTCCCGGAAACCCAAAAATATGTCCAGGATGTTTTGACCATGTATGCCAAGTTGCGTAAGAAACCTAAATTCTCGGGCGGGTAGCCCGTCCTATTGGGTAGAGGGCCCATCCCCGTTGTGTGTGACGAGGAGCCGTGGGCGATAGCCCGTCCCTCTGTCCTGCCGGACCCCCGAAAAAGAGGCGTGGCTTTTCGTCCCATCCTTATTTTTGTTCACCCCAAACCCTGTAGGAACCTCCCCCATGTTCAACGCTGCCAACATCCTGACCTTTGCCCGGATATGCGCGGTCCCCCTTATCGTTCTTATCCTCTATTTTCCCGGAAGGATTACCTGTCTGGTCGCATTGTTGCTTTTTGTTGCCGCGTGCCTGACGGACTATATCGACGGGGTGGTTGCCCGGAAATACAATCTGGTGACCAACGTGGGCAAGTTCATGGATCCCATTGCGGATAAGATTCTCATTGCCGCGGTGTTGATCATGCTCACCGAACTGCATTGGTTGCCCGGCTGGATCGCCATCGTCATCATCAGTCGGGAGATTATCGTCACCGGCCTCCGGGCCATTGCCGCGGACCAGGGAAAGGTCATTGCTGCGGACATGCTCGGCAAATCCAAGACCCTGACCCAGATGTTCGCCCTTGGCCCCCTTATCCTCCATTATACCTGGTTCGGCTTCAATCCCGCTCCCCTGGGAACGTTTATTTTGTATATCGCTCTTATCCTGACCGTACTATCCGGGGTGAACTATCTGCGTAATTTTTATAAGGTCTGGATGGAGTGAGCCGGTCCCGGATTTTCCGGAGTCGTGCGTGGAGGACGGTTTGACCGTTGTGCTGACGAGCGGTGCCGGACGAGTGGTCGGCCCATGTGTTGCGGGGCGGGACCGAACGGGGGGGAGATGGTGATCGCCCCGGGTTTGGTCTATGGTTGGGGCGTGATAAACCAGGGCAGCAAAGGAGAATCCCATGGCACAGATCGATGGCTTTTTTGAGATGATGCACAAACTCGGGGCCTCGGACCTGCACCTTTCCGCCGGGTCCCAACCCATCATCCGTTTGCGTGGGGAGATGCAGCGGATCAAATACAAGTCCATGGAGCATGACGGGCTCAAGACCATGCTTTACGAGATTTGTCCCGAGGCCAAGGTCAAGCAGTTCGAAGAGACCGGGGATATTGATTTTTCTTATGAAGTACCGGGTATCGCCAGGTACAGGGCCAATTTTTTCATGCAGCGCCGTGGGGTGGGCGCTGTTTTCAGGGAGATCCCCCAGAAGATCCTGACCATAGAGGATCTCAACCTTCCGGATATCCTCCGGAGTCTGGCCGTGCTGCCCAAGGGGCTCGTGTTGGTCACAGGGCCCACCGGGAGTGGTAAATCAACGACCCTGGCCGCGATCATCGACTACGTGAACAAGACCCGCAAGGACCATATCCTGACCATCGAAGACCCCATTGAGTTCGTCCACGAGCCCAACAGTTGTTTGATCAATCAACGTGAGGTGGGCAGGGATACCAAAAGTTTCCAGGCCGCGCTGCGCGGGGCGTTGCGTGAGGACCCTGACGTGATCCTGGTGGGAGAAATGCGGGATCTGGAAACCATCCAGCTCGCCCTGGAGGCTGCTGAAACGGGCCATCTCGTTTTTGGGACCCTGCATACCATTTCCGCGTCCAAGACCATCGACCGGATTATCGAGGTCTTTCCGGGGGATCTGCAGGGACAGATCCGGTCCGGTCTGGCCGATTCCTTGCGGGCCGTCGTCGCCCAGACCCTGTTCAAGCGGGTAGACCGGCCGGGCCGGGTCGCCGCCCTGGAGATCCTCGTTGCCACCCCTGCGGTGCGCAACCTTATCCGCGAAAGCAAAAATTTCCAGATCAATTCGGTTATCGAGACCGGCCGAAAATTCGGGATGCAGGCCCTGGACGACGCGATCATGAAGCTGGTCGAGGACCACGTTGTCGATCCCCTCGAGGCGTACAACAAGGCCGTCAACAAATCCAAGTTCAGGGATCTCCTGGCCGAACCACCCACGGACATCACCGAAATGTAGAGGAGGGAGAGTATGCAACGGTCCCAGCTCGACCGCCTGGTGGGGCAGATCATGGCCAATGGGCCGGATACGTCGGATATTATCTTCACGGTTGGCAAACCCATCCAGACGGAGGTGCACGGCCAACTGATCGACGGCGTGACCAGCCCCTCGCTGGGGCCCCTCACGCCGTTCCAGGTGGAGTCCATCGCCATGTGTATGATGGGAACCAACATGCGACTTTTCAGGGATCAGGTATCCACCGGTTCCTGTGACCTTTCCTATGAATTGCCGGGCAGATTCCGTTTCAGGGTCAATGTGCTCGGACAACGCGGTTCCCTGGCAATCGTCATGCGCAAGCTGTCAATGAACGTCCCCACCATGGACCAGCTCGGGCTGCCGGAGATATTTTCCCTGATGTCCAAGGAAAAATATGGCATGATCCTGGTCACGGGGGGGACCGGGACGGGGAAATCAACGTCGCTGGCCGCGCTCATCAACACCATCAATGGGACGTTTGCCAAGCATATCATAACGCTGGAAGATCCCGTGGAATATGTGCATCCCCACAAGAAGGGAACGGTCAACCAGCGTGAGATGGGCGTGGATTTTAACAGCTTTGCTTCCGGGTTGCGTGCCGCCCTGCGGCAGGCGCCCAAGGTCATTCTGGTCGGGGAAATCCGTGACCGGGAAACCGTGCAGATTGCCCTGGAGGCAGCGGAAACCGGCCATCTTGTATTGGGAACCCTGCACACCAGTGACGCGGGGCAGACCATCAACCGTATCATCGGGATGTTTGATCTTGCCGAAGAGCGGCTGGTCCGGTCCAGATTGTGCGAGAGCCTCAAATTTGTCGTTTCCCAGCGTCTTTTGCCCAAGCAGGGCGGAGGAAGGGTGGCCGCCTTTGAAATATTGAGGAACACCCTGCGCATCAAGGATGTGATCACCAACGGTGAGACAGAGGAAAAGACCTTCTACTCCATCCTTGAGCAGGGCGCTACCTACGGTATGGTTACCTTTGACCAATATCTGGTCAACCTGTACCAGCAGGGTCTCATCGATGAAGAGGCGGCCATGCTTTCGGGGTCGGATCGGTCCCGCCTGGGGCAGATGCTCGACAAAATCAAGTCCCAGCGAGGAGAGAAGGTCACCAATATCGAGGGGTTGGAGCTTGATCTCGAATATGGCAAGGGAGTGTGATCATGGCCCCCGGGCCCAAATTGTTTGGCAAGGAGTGAGCCGTTCATGGACGTACAATGTTCTTCGTGCCACAAGGTCATCCAGATACCGGATGCCAAGGTCCCCACGGATGCATCGTTCTCATTTGTCTGTCCCTATTGCCGTGAACGGGTAAGAGTGGACGGGACCCCATCCCCAAAAGCCGGGGAGAATGATCCGCCCACGGAAAAACGGCTGGGCCCTCCAGAGGACGCCTCTACGGTGGATCCCGACTCCATTCCCCCGAACACGGCTGTTGCCTTTGTATTTGTCGAGGACGAGGCGTGGCGGATTGGAGCGGAAAAATATTTCCAGTCCATCGGTCATTTTTGTGTTGTGCCTAAAAACGTGGAGACTGCCAGGGCCAAACTAGCGATCCAACACCACGACGTGATCCTGGTCCAGGATTCTCCGGCATCCGGAAGTCTCATGGAGGTGATCGATTCGTGGCGTGGCTTGGACCGCCGGGCGTGTGATGTTGTTCTTTTGAGCAAGGAGATAGAGAGTCTCGCGCCCGAAGAGGCCTTTTTGCGGGGTGTGAACACCTGTTTGTGTGTGGAGGACCGGGGCCGGATCGAGGAATTGCTCGGGGCATGTCTCAAGGAGTACGAGCTTTTGGTCATGCCCTGGGAGCAGGCCGGTAATGCGGAGTCGGCTGTTTGATGTGCGTTGTGGCGAGCGCGGACGGATTGCAGGCACGGGTAATGAACTGTCTGCAGACGATTCTGGATCTTGAATATGTTCTGGACCGGATCGACCCGGACGGAATGTTGGTTGATGATTTCAACGAACTCAAGGATCTCGTCGCCCATGCTGCAGAATGGGATCTTGAGGAAACGCTCGTCAACCGGATTGAACAGGCGACTGCCTCCTTCCTACACGAACTCGATCTGCCCATGGCCTTGACCGCCTCCCAAGGGACGACCAGAACGCTCCAATGAGGGTGCAATGATCTGGATGCGTATCATATTTTTGGGATTTTGTATCCTCGATGCGGCCCTGGCCCTCCAACTTGTTTTGGGTGACCATGGTGTCATGGAATATGTGCATCTGCGCAGAACCCAGGAGCGGTTGTTGGAGCGTATCGATACCGTGTCCACACACAATATGGCCCTGAGCCAGGAAATCCGTTTACTCAGGAAGGATCCTGACTATGTGCAGCGGGTTGCCAAGGCGGAACTGAATTTTGTCAGTGACGGCGAGGTGCTGTATATTTTCGAGCATGGGAGTCCGTGAGCGGGATGGTGGTTGTCGGCACTGCCCCGGTGGCCGGGACGAGAACAGGAAACGGGCTGAACAATACATCCCGTCCTATTATCCGGAGAGATGATTATGCAGGATAAAATCAAAGTATATGAAGAGATGTTGGCTCTAGAGCCCCGTTCCAAGCTTTTTTTCCCCCTGGGCAAGATGCTCGTTGCGACCGGAGAATTCACCAGGGCCAAGGAGGTGATTCTTCAGGGACTGGGGGCCCATCCGGAATATCTGGAAGCCCGTTTGCTCTTGGTCGAAGTATTGTCGAGGCTTGATGACCGGAAAGCCCTTATGGACGAGACCCGGCGGATCGTCGACGTTCTGGCGGGGTATACCGGGTTCTGGAAGGAATGGGACGGATTGCTCGCAGCGGAAGGTGAACGGGATACGCGGATCGGCTTGCGCTTTGTCCACGGCTACCTGCAGGGCACCCCACTGGCGTGGGGGGATGTCCTCGAAAGAGGGTGCGCCCAGCTTGTGCCCCAGGACCAAGACTCTTCCTTCGGGACCGAAGAGGCCGCCACGCCGGACGGGACCGGAATGGCCGTGGATGGTACGGACGCTGTTCCTGCGGACCCATCCCCTGCGGACGGAGAACCGCTGGGAACGGTGGATAGGGACCAGCGGGGTGCTGGAGACACGCCGGAACAGACGGTGGTGGCTGGAGAGGATGGGCACCCCCCAGTTGCACCTGGGGTGGATCAGGGGGGTGTGGTTGGATCTGAGGACCCGCTTGAAGAAGAGGCGGGGGCTACCGATGGGCCCCTTGAGCGTGCCGACCCCCCCGAGAGCGTGGGGGTACCCGAGGACGATGGAGATGCCGATGAGGTTACGGACATTCCCATTGAGGCCGAGGTGCGGACCAGAACAATGGCCGACCTGCTCATGCACCAGGAGGAATTTGGTCAGGCCCTGGGGGTCTATGAAGCCCTGTGGCGGGAGTGTCCCCCTGGAAAAGAACGGCGGGACCTGGAAGGGGCCATGGAGGTGGCCAGAGAAAGAGACCGTGAGACGAAGCCGGAAGAAAATCAAGGGGTTGAAACGGACGGAGCCGACCGGACCGACGACAAAGAAGATATGATCAATACCCTTTCAGCCCTTGCGGACCGGTTGGAAGAAAGGGGTGCCGGCTGAAGCTGGAACCGGCGAATGTGCGTAAGATCATCCATCCATAAAGCCCGTCCCGGCATCTCTTTTGGGGCCTTAGCCCCGTGGAGATGAGGGATGGGCACTTTTCTTGCCCCACGCTGTCGGCTCTCCATGCGTCAGGATCGTCGGGGATGCTTCTTTCCCGGCTGTCCCTGTCCGATCGTGGTACAGGCTGGTTCAGGAGCACATGGGGGGGGAGAGCGTTTGAACCGGTGGATCAGATCAGCGCGGATTTTTCCATGTTCGCCAGATAGAACGACTGCTTGTCTTTTAATGCCTGGAGTTTACGCTCCATTTCCTGCCGTTTTTTTATCTGCCAGGCCTCATGCCGGGCGATGTTGTTGCGGACGCTGAGAAATGTGTAACCCAGTCCCCAAACCGAGAGCAGGGCTGCGATGAATGTGACAATGATGATCAGTTCCATGAACGTTCCTTGGGGTTGTGGGTATTCGGCGTTGGCGGGCAATTTTGTGGGAAACACCGTATGTTCAGGCGATCAGGATGCAAGAAATTCGTCCAGGGTGTCCTGATCGAGGGAGCCCAGCAGGACGAGGATTTCCTCGATGGGTTTGCCCCGGCCAATACTTTTTTGGTATTGTTTTGCCTTTTGGAGTTGTTGCCTGGTGATGAGCGACCGCTGCAAGAGTTGCATGGCGATATTCGTCTGACTGGGTTGTTTTGGAGATTCCTTGTCCGGAGCAGGCTGACCCTGGTCTTTGGGCACGGACTGGTGTGCGGATTCCGCCTGTGATTTGAGTGTTTGGGTCTCCTGGACCATTTTTTTGTATCTGCGGACGAGCTCTTCTTCCTGGGCCTGGAGATCCGAGAGCCGTTTGGATTCCCATTGTTTGAGGCCCTTGAAGACGAAGGCGTCGATAATCCCGAAAACGAGCACTATGATGCAGGAATAAAAGATGATCATGGTGTTTTTCCTTTGGTATATTGTTGGGGTGAACAAACAGGAAGCGGAAGTTTTTTCTTCTCAAACCGATACCGCGGGAGGGGTGGATGTTCCTGGGCTCCATATGGAACGAACCCCGTCCCTCCACGACTTCTCGGCCCCGGGCCGGAACGCTGCCCCCGTCCGTTTCAATGTTTGCCAGATATTGTCACATATAAGATACATAAAAGACTTTTTACTTGCCTACACCACCGGTTATAAATAATCAAATCGATTTGTCATGCAGAGGAGGAAGTAAGACGTATGCATAGATTACTGCTTTTGGTCTGTTGCCTTTCGTGTTGCCTGGGATGTTCCATGCTCAAGACGAGTAAACGCTGGTATAAGGACTATATCAATCCCACCCCCAAGGTGGATCTGGCTGTCCAGGCCGATGAGGAATGCGCACCTACTGGGTTCGCCGATCTGTTTGTGCCCGTGGACACGAGGCTGAACGCCCTTGAGCGGGATCTTTCCACCCAGGACACCTATCCGCGGGACGAATGGTTTGATGTTTTTTTGCAGCGCTACCCATGGATCGGGAACATCGTTGCGGTCAACGTCCATGGTGAGGTCCTGGCAGAGAGGGAAATCGATCCGGGATACGGTGGTGGGATCGACTACGCTTCCCTGTGCGGCGGGGATGATTGGAAGGACCGCCTACCCAGGGCGACCATCCTGGCCTCCGATGCGGGGAATATTGTCTGCCTGGCCATGCCTTTTTTCAAGGACAGTGCTTGGAAGGGATGCCTCATCGTATCTTTTGCCTTTGAAAAACTGGCCGGTTACAGCCCGTCGCCCCAGAAGCTGGTCATCCTGGGACAAGACCGGGAGGTCCTGTGGCCCGGGGGGTATGCCAAAGACATCCAGGGACTGGCCAACCACGATTGGTCGAGCCTCTTGGAGGATCGGAGCAGCGGCAGGTTTTCAACGTCCCAGGGAACTTTTTTCTGGTTGGGACGGAGTCTTGCCGGCCGTTGGTTGGTATACATCTCACGGATCCAGGGCGGATGACCGCTCCCCGGTTGAACTGAATGTTTTTTTTCGGTATGCATAAACATGTTCCTTCAATATAAAGAGGCCCGGAAATTATGGATGGAATGAGCCAACGTCAGGACGGAACAGCGAAACAAGGAGGGTCTATGCGTCAGGTAACGGTCACGGAGCATCTTCTTGTCCATCAACGGGAATCGGACATGGCAACCGGGCGGTTCACACGTCTTCTCAACGAGATCGTTCTCTCGGCAAAACTCATTTCCCGGGACGTCACAAAGGCCGGGCTGCTCAATATTCTGGGCAAGACCGGTGAGGTGAACATCCAGGGAGAGGAGGTACGCAAAATGGATGATTACGCCAATCGCGTACTCATCCACCGTCTGGAAAGGGCCGGGGTGCTTTGTGCCATGGCCTCCGAGGAGAATGCCGATCTCGTCGAGATCCCCGAGACTTTTCCCGTTGGGGATTATTTTTTGGCCTTTGATCCCTTGGATGGATCGGCCAATATCGATGCCAATGTGAGCATCGGGACCATCTTCGGGATCTATCGCCGCAAGGGGGGGAGCGGAAGAAATGTCACCCTTGGCGAGGTGCTCCAAAAGGGCGCGGAGCAGATCGCTGCGGGATATGTCATCTATGGGTCCTCGACCATGCTCGTGTACACCTCCGGAAACGGGGTCAACGGGTTCACCCTCGATCCGAGCGTTGGTGAATTTTTGCTCTCCCATCCGAATATCCGTATCCCCGAGGAGGGGAAGATCTATTCGGTCAACGAGGGGTACTGGGATTTTTGGGACGAACCAACCCGTGAGTCGGTCCAGTATTTCAAATCCCCGGGCAACCATAACGGTAAGGTCTATTCCATGCGGTATATTGGTTCGCTCGTCTCGGATTTCCACCGTAACCTGCTCTACGGGGGAATATTCATGTATCCCAGGGACCATCGTGATCCCAAGAAATCGCGGGGAAAACTCCGGTATCTGGTCGAGGCCGCTCCCATGGCCATGATCGCTGAGCAGGCCGGAGGGATGGCCATCGACGGAACCCGCCGTATCCTGGACATTGAACCCGAGGAAATCCACGCACGTGTCCCCCTCATTGTCGGATCCAGGCATGAGGTGGCAAAGGTGCAGGAGATATATGCCAAACACCTAGGGGCCGCCAACTAGCATGCTCTGCCTTGGGATTGAAAGTTCGTGTGACGAAACCGCCATGGGGCTGGTGGAGAACGGGAGCCTTCTGGGTGAGCGGATAGCCTCTCAGGTGGATATGCATGCCGTGTTTGGAGGGGTTGTCCCGGAACTCGCATCCAGGGAACATCTCAGATGGTTGCATCCGATCATGGATGGTCTTTTGGAGCAGACCGGTCTGTCGGTAGCGGACATCGATTGCGTGGCCGTTTCCAGGGGGCCGGGGTTGCTTGGGAGTCTGCTCGTCGGACTCGGATTTGCCAAGGGGCTTGCCTATGGGCGCGGGATTCCCCTGACGGGTGTGAACCATCTTCTGGCCCATCTTTTGGCAGTGGGGCTTGAAAAAGAACCCGTCTTTCCGGCCATCGGCCTTCTCGTCTCCGGGGGGCACACCCATCTATACCACATGCGCTCTCCCCTGGACTGCGAACTCGTCGGAAGAACCCTGGACGATGCAGCGGGAGAGGCGTTTGACAAGGTGGCGAAACTTCTCAATTTTCCCTATCCCGGAGGGAGACATATCGATCGGTTGGGGCACAGAGGTCTTGCCCAGGAACGGCTTTTCCCCCGTCCCTATTTGAACAACGACAATCTCGATTTCAGCTTCAGTGGCCTCAAGACCGCTGTCCTGCAGCATGTCCGGAAGCATCCGCACCTCGTTATGCAGTCAATGGATACGGTCCTCGATCCGGAATACGAACCTCCGGCGGAGTTATCCCGGCTGTGTGCCTCGTTTACATGGACGGTTGCCGAAACATTACGGGTAAAGACGGAGCGGGCCCTGGATCGTTACCCTGACTCCAAGGCGTTGTATGTCGCCGGGGGGGTGGCCGCCAATTCCGTTGTCCGCAGGGTCATGGATTCGGTTGCCAGGAAGCGGGGGAAGGCCCTTTTGCTGCCGTCCCCCGGGCTGTGCACGGACAATGGTGCCATGATCGCCTTTTATGGAGAAATCCTGGCCCGAGCGGGACTTTTCCACTCCCTTGATCTGGAGGCTATCCCCCGGGGTAAGCCCATGGCGTGGGACTATGGGAGTTGACAGGATCCAGGTAGGCCACTATTTACAATCATTCACGCATAACCAAAACCGAAATGCCGCTTACCGCTTGGTGCGGGTGGCTACATGACCAAAGGAGAATGACATGGCAAATCAGGTAGCGGACAGCACATTCGAGACAGAAGTATTGCAGAATGACCTGCCGGTCTTGGTTGATTTCTGGGCACCTTGGTGTGGCCCCTGCAGAGCCATCGGTCCTGTTGTCGAGGAACTCGCACAGGAGTATGAAGGCAAACTGGATATCGTGAAGATGAATGTGGATGAAAATCCTTCAACTCCCAGCAAATATGGTATCCGTGCCATTCCTACTCTGATCCTTTTCAAGGGCGGTGAGGTGGTCGAACAGGTTACCGGTGCGGTCTCCAAGACGAGCCTCAAGCAGATGATAGATGAAAAGGCTCTGTAATCATGAAAGTTTATGACGCGGTAGTTATTGGGGGCGGTCCGGCAGGTGTCACGGCCGCCCTCTATCTTGCTAGGGCGGGTGTCTCTTTGGCCTGGATCGAACAACTGGCCCCGGGCGGCCAGGTCCTCAACACCGAGGTCATCGATAACTATCCAGGTTTTCCCAAGGGAATCAAGGGATACGAATTGGCCGATCTCTTTGCCGCACATGTGGAAGAATACGAAATGGACCGGCTGCATGATGAGGTGGTAGAGGTCCGTCCCGAACCTGGGAACCACCAGATCAAGGTGGGGGACACATGGATAGGTGCCAAAGCCATGGTCGTATGTACCGGGGCAAAGTGGCGCAAGCTCGGGATTGACGGTGAAGAGCGCTTGACCGGAAAGGGGGTTTCCTATTGTGCCCTGTGTGACGGGAATTTTTTCCGTGGACAGGATGTGGCCTGTATCGGCGGCGGGAATACCGCCCTTGAGGAATCCCTGTATCTGGCCAAAATTGTCAATAAACTCTATCTGGTCCATCGCCGGGAATGTTTTAGGGGCGATCGGATCTACCAGGACAAGGTCCTGGCCCATCCCAAGATAGAACTGGTGATGGACGCCGTTCCCAAACGGTTCGAAGGGGAAGACGGGGTGGACGGTCTTCAGGTCGAAGACGTCAAAACCGGTACCCAACGGACCCTGCCGGTCAGTGGCGCGTTCATTTTTATCGGGCTCGAACCGGCCGCAACGTTCCTTCCGTCCATGGTCAAGCGGGACGAAGGGGGGTTTTTGGTCACGGATATGTCCATGGCCACCAATGTACCCGGTATCTTTGCGGCCGGGGACATCTGCTCCAAAACATGCCGTCAGGTCGCCACTGCGGTCGGCGACGGTGCGACAGCCGCGCACAGCGCGGGCCTTTATCTGGAAAAACTCAATGGTTAAAAGAAGTTTGCAGTTTTTTTGCCTGAGCCTGATGGTGCTGTTTTGCTCCGGCTGTGGGGTGATAGATTACGTTTTTCTCTCCCCGCCCGAGGACACCGCCCAGGAACTGGCCGAATTGGGGAACGGGGCCATGCAGGAGAAGGAGTATGCCAAGGCCATCGAATACTTCCAAAAACTCCGGGATAGATACCCCTTCAGCCCGTTCACCACAGCGGGTGAATTGAGCCTCGGGGACGCCTATTTTCTGGACGAACAATACCGGGCAGCAGCAGAAACATACAAAGAATTCGAATCGTTGCACCCTCGTAACGAGTCTATTCCCTACGTGCTGCTCCAGATCGGTATATCGAGCTACAACCAGTTCGAGTCCATTGATCTCCCCCAGGACAATATCGCCGAGGCACTGGAATATTTCCGCCGGGTCAAGGCGGAGTATCCAGGAACCAAGTTTTCTGCCAAGGCTGATACATATATACTCAAGTGCAAGCGGTATATAGCCGAACACGAGATCTTTGTCGCCGATTTTTATTGGCGCAGTGAGCGGTACGAGTCCGCGTGGATGCGGTATGAATACGTGGTGGCCCACTTCCCGGATCTTCCGGATATCGTCGAATATGCCCTCTCCAGGGCCAAGCAGTCCTATGTCAAGTACCAGGAGACCCGTTCCACCCTTGTTCGGGAAAAGGAGCAGGGGAGCTGGAAGCGGTGGTTTGATTGGTTGTAAGAGATTGGGGCTAATATAAAATGTAGGATACAGGGAGTTCACGTTGTATGTCCTGATCCGTCCACATAGTTTGTAGGGGCACTCCTTGCGGGTGCCCCTTTTTTTGTCCTGTGTCCTGGAGATGGGCTGTGCTTTTGTACCAAGTTGCCTGATCGCAGGCCCCACGGCTGGGAGCAGGCAGCGCCATCCCGGATTTGATCCGGGACCTTTCGGGGGGCGGCTTTTTCCGAGATACCCATTGACGAACTATCCAGAATAGCAATACAAAATAGCGGCGAAAGCCGCTATTTTTGTTCCAGACACACTGCAGGGAAATCTATGGATATATCAAACGACCTAAACGTTATACCTGTTGATGACGCGCTCTTTGCCGAGGCCTATGCGGCCCTTGATCCATCAAGGCGGAGTGTACTCAAGAAATGGATCGCCCGGTTCCATCTTTACTGGGGGAGGGATAGGGTGGAGGAACGTTCCGAAACCATCCACTGGGACCAGGGGAGTGCCACCACCTCGGTCACCAAACCGCTTGACTGGTCGCTTGTGGTCCTCTCCGAGACATTTGCCTCTCCCGCTCAGCTGTTGGCATTGATCATGCCCATGCTCCTCTCCGGAACGAAACATGTTTATGTGGTTCGGGAAACCACCGGAGCCGTGTCATTCCCCGTCCCCCTGCTCGTTGCCATGGAGCTGGCCGGGCAGGAGAACGTTTTTGCTGCAGCCGCTGGAGAACTCCCCGGATTGGTTGGGACGTTTTGGCGGGGCCATGGCTCTCGCGGCAAGATTTTCTGCCTGGGTGCGCCGGCTCTCGAGTCGTTGGCAAAGGATGGAAGCTTCGGTATGGATGTATGGTCGCCCGGAGCTGAGCAGCGGGCAGGGGTTTGGGTCGATCCTGACGTGCGCAGCTGGGATTGGGAGACCCTCGCCTGGACATTGGAGGGAACCCGGGTGCATGTGGGGGGCGCTGACCCGGGGAATCTGCCCGACCATTTTACACGGCGTGGGGCATCCTTAAAGGATTTTATGCGTTGTGATTTTGGGGCGCTCTATCTACCCCGTACGCATGATTTTTCACGCATACCATTGGTCCCGACATTTGGTCCCGGGCAAGAAGGGGGATGGCTCTGGCCTGGGATCACGCCCGGGACGTTTTCCACCACCACTGTCATTTGGCATGGTAATGACCCAGAACACGATGAGGAAAGACATGGCCGCACCTAATTCCTATCTGAAAAAACTCCGTAATATCGGCATCATTGCACACATCGACGCGGGCAAGACGACCCTGACCGAGCGGATCCTGTTCTATACCGGACGGATCCACCGCATGGGTGAAGTCCATGACGGCAGTGCGACCATGGATTACATGCCCGAAGAACAGGAGCGCGGGATCACCATTGCCTCGGCATGCACGACCTGTACATGGGACAATCATGAGATCAATATCATTGATACCCCGGGCCATGTGGACTTCACTATCGAGGTGGACAGATGCTTGCGTGTTTTAGACGGTGCTGTTGGCGTTTTTTGTGCCGTAGGCGGTGTCGAACCCCAGAGCGAGACCGTTTGGCGGCAATCCGCCAAATACGGGATCCCCAAACTGGCCTTTGTGAACAAAATGGACCGGGCCGGTGCAGACTTCGCCGCGGTTCTGGAATCCATGCGTACCAAGCTGGATGTGCTCCCGCTGCCCCTGCAGATACCGGTGGGCGAAGGGAGCGGTTTCAACGCCGTCATCGATGTCCTCTCCATGCGCAAGGTTGTCTTTGACCAGGAATGCCGGGGCACCGCGTACTCGTGGCATCCACTGGACGGGGCCGAGGAGGAATTGGCCCTGCCATGGCGGGAAAGGGTCCTTGAGACCCTTGCCGAGCATGACGACGGGTTTATGGAAATCTATCTCGGCGGGGAGGACATCCAGGAGGACCTGATCCGGGAGACCATCCGCAAGGGGACGCTGGCCATGGATTTCGTTCCTGTTTTTGCGGGGTCGGCGCTCAAGAATATCGGGGTACAGACGTTCCTGGACGGAGTGAACCGGTATCTTCCGTCCCCCCTGGACGTTTTCCCGGCCCAGGGCATCGATCCCCGGTCAAAGGAGGCCAAGAGGTTCGAGGTTTCCCCCAAGGAACCGCTCTCCGCCCTTGCCTTTAAGGTCAGTATGGCTTCTGGCCGCAAGACCGTTCTCATGCGGATCTATTCGGGGACAATCGAGGCCGGTCAGACGGTTTACAACGCCACTCAGGACAGGGATGAGCGGGTGGCCAGGTTGTTCCTCCTGCATGCCGACCATAGGGAAAAGCTGACCACTGCCCGCGCGGGACAGATCGTGGCTGCGGCCGGTATGAAGAACACAAGGACCGCGGACACTCTGTGTTCCAGAAACGACCCCCTCATTCTGGAGCGGATCAGCGCGTACAAGCCGGTTATTTCTCTGGCCCTGGAGCCCAAGAACGCCACTGAGGAAGAAAAGCTGGACCAGGCCTTGAGCAAGATTCTCCAAGAAGATCCGACCCTTGTTTCGGGCAGGGACAAGGACACCGACCAGACCATCCTTTCCGGTATGGGGGAATTGCATTTGGATGTCGTCCTGGGACGGCTCAAACGTGAGTTCAAGGTGGATATGCGCGCGGGCAATCCCCAGGTTGTATTCCAGGAGACCATCGGTGGGAGCGGGGAGGCCGATGCGGTCTTTGACAAGGAACTCGGGGAGACATCACATTACGGACATGTCCGTTTGGCCGTTGCGTCCCGTGCCCGCGGAAAGGGCAACCATATTGTCAGTGAGGTGGATAATACGGTTTGCTCGGCCGCGTTCCTGGATGCTGTTTACAAGGGTGTTGAGGACGGGCTGCAAAGTGGAGTGCTCAAGGGCTATCCGGTCCAGGATGTCCGCGTAATGGTCCTGGATATAGAGGATACGGACAAGCGGTGTACCGAGGTGGGATTCCGCATGGCTGCAGTATCCGCCCTCAAACAGGCGTTGGGCCAGGCCGGCCCGCTGCTTCTGGAACCGATCATGGCCGTGGAGATCGGGGTTCCCGAGGAATTCGTGGGCGATTGCATCTCGCTTTTAGGAATAAAGGGGGCCCGGATCGAGAACATGTTCGACCGGGCCGGACAAAAGACCGTCCAGGCACTGGCCCCCCTCCGGGAGATGTTCGGCTTCTCCACGTCCCTGCGTTCCGCCACCCAGGGCCGTGCCGGGTTGTCCATGACTTTTGAAAGATTCGACGTGCTGGATTAGTCCCTCACTCGTGAACGTCTGCCATAAAAAACAAGAAAATTTTACAACCGAATGAACGTAAAACCTAAAACGTAAAACTGCGGCTTGGCCGCAGTTTTACGTTTGAAAAATCACCTTTTTTACCCCCTCCTGGATGGCTATACCCGCTCCGGGAGGGGTTTTTTCGTCCGGTGTCAGAATGATTGATTCTATACCCTGGTGTGCTAGAATCTGACAAATCCCATCGACCCCGCCACGGATTGACGCAGGTCAAGGAAGGTGTCTTGGAATGGGGTAGGTTGGGTTCCAACAGACGGACACAACCGTGGACCTATAACCAGGAGGAAGAACCATGTTTTGTTTTCAGTGCCAGGAGACCGCTAAAAACCAGGGATGTACCGTCCGCGGTATGTGCGGCAAGGTCGAGGAAACCGCGAACCTGCAGGATCTGCTTATTTTCGTGACCAAGGGCATTGCCGTCTACGGTGAAAAAGCCTGTGAACTGGGTATGGACGTGGGGCCGGAGGCGCATTTCATCGGGCAGGCCCTGTTTTCCACCATCACCAATGCAAATTGGGATGATGACCGGTTCATCGCCATGGTCCGTCAGGGTTTGGAGCTCCGGGACGACCTCAAAGCCCGCATCCTGGCCGCTCATCCCGATGCGCTTGGCGGGGAGCTTCCCGATGCCGCCACCTGGACTGCGGACCGCCCCGGGGAATTCGCGGAAAAGGCCAAGAGCGTGGGCGTACTGTCCACGGCCAACGAAGATGTACGGTCCTTGCGCGAACTCCTGGTCATCGGTCTCAAGGGGATTGCCGCCTACGGGGATCATGCCGCCGTGCTCGGGTACACCAACGAGGAGGTTTTCAACTTTTATATGGAAGCCCTGGCCTCGACCACCAAGGACTTGTCCGTGGACGAGATGGTCGCCATGGTCATGAAGGCCGGTGACGTCGCGGTGGAGGGAATGGCCCTGCTGGATAAAGCCAATACGTCCACCTACGGCAATCCCGAGATCTCCGAGGTGAACATCGGGGTACGGGACAACCCGGGTATCCTTATCAGCGGTCATGATCTAAAGGACATGGAAGAGCTCCTCAAACAGACCGAGGGCACGGGGGTGGATGTGTACACCCACGGCGAGATGCTCCCGGCCAATTATTATCCCGCATTCAAGAAATATGACCATTTCGTGGGCAACTACGGCGGGTCCTGGTGGCATCAGAATGAGGAATTCGAGTCCTTTAACGGACCCATCCTCATGACCACCAATTGTCTGATTCCGTTCAAGAAAAAGAATACCTATAATGACCGCATCTACACCACCGGCATGACCGGGTATCCCGGGATTCCCCATGTTGCGGATAGGGCCGAAGACGGGGAGAAGGATTTCTCCGCAATCATCGAACAGGCCACAACATGTCCCGCTCCCATCGAGATCGAGACCGGGAAGATCGTGGGCGGCTTTGCCCATCACCAGGTTCTGGCCCTGGCCGACAAGGTGGTGGAGGCTGTCAAGTCCGGTGCCATCAAGCGGTTCGTGGTCATGGCCGGGTGTGACGGACGTCAGAAGAGCAGAAGCTATTATACGGATGTTGCCGGGGCTCTTCCCGGGGACACGGTCATTCTCACTGCCGGTTGCGCCAAGTACCGGTACAACAAGCTGGATCTGGGCGATATCGGCGGCATCCCCCGTGTTCTGGATGCCGGACAGTGCAATGATTCCTATTCCCTGGCCGTCATCGCCCTGAAGCTCAAGGACGTTTTCGGTCTGGACGATATCAACGATCTGCCCATCTCCTACGACATTGCCTGGTACGAGCAGAAGGCCGTGGCCGTGCTTTTGGCCCTGCTGGCCCTGGGCGTCAAGGGCATCCGGCTCGGCCCGACCCTGCCCGCCTTCCTCTCCCCCAACGTGGCCAAGGTGCTGGTGGAGAATTTCGATATCAAGCCCATTGGTGATGTGGAAGGGGACGTGGCAGCCATGATGGCCGGGAAATAGCAACGAGCGATTCCCAATGAAATGGTACAACAACGGCCTGGGTAATCAAGCCGACACAGGTCCCCGGTCAGGAGAGAGAAGCGTAAAAAAGTGACAACTTTTTTTCAGGACTCGACAACAGAAGAAAATCTTGCTCTCGGACAGAGTATCTACGGGGCAGGGAACGGGACCCGTGTTTGAGGAATAATCCCACACAGGAAAAAGGCCGCTGTCCGGATCCGGACAGCGGCCTTTTTTTAGGATGGTATTTGTTTACGTGCCTACAGGGTAATGGTCGTCCCCAGCACGTCCAGAAACTTGGCCAACCATTTAGGGTGCGCGGGCCAGGCAGGGGCCGTGACCAGGTTGCCGTCCACCACCGCGTCGTCGATGGCGCAGTCCACCAGGGTGGATCCGGCGCAGGTGACGTCAGGGCCTACAGCCGGGTAGGCTGTGCTTTTGGTGCCCGAAAGAATCCCGGCAGCGGCCAGAAGCTGAGGACCGTGACAGATGGCGGCAATGGGTTTCTTGGTCTCGCCGAAATGTTTGACCATGGCGATGACGTCCTGATCCAGGCGCAGATATTCCGGTGCCCGGCCCCCGGGGATGACCAGAGCGTCGTAGTCCTCCACCCGAATGGCGTCGAAATCCGCGTTCAGCGTAAAATTATGTCCGGGCTTTTCCGAATAGGTCTGGTCCCCCTCAAAATCATGAATGGCGGTGCGCACCGCGTCGCCACTCTTCTTGTCCGGACAGACCGCATGCACCTCATGACCGACCATCAAAAGGGCTTGGAAAGGAACCATGACTTCGTAATCTTCCACAAAATCGCCAACCAACATGAGAATCTTGCTCATTGTCCAGCCTCCGCTTGTAAGGTGAAAGGTCCTTGGTTCGTCAGGGATGCGAGTTCCCCGAAGTTTTTGTGGCTATACCAATATTGACGGACAAAATCCAGGTGGGGTCCACCCCGATCTGCGGGGATGAGCAGCCTTTACGTTGGAGTCATTATCCCAGATAGGGATTGAAGTACCCGAATTTGATCCAGGGGCAATTTTTTCTGATCCGTTTCATGAAATTCTTGAGACCCATGACCGGACTGTTTGCCGAATCGGGGAGGCGGGAGAGGTAGATTTCCGGGTCCAGGCTCAGGTTGCGCATCTGGATGAAATCGGCCTTTGTCTCCTGGAGAAAGCCTATCAGGGCGTCGAGTTCGGCTTCGGTGTCGTTGATGCCCGGGAAGAAAAGGTAGTTCAGTGAGACATGGAGACCGTTGGCCTTGGCCTGGCAGATGGTCGCCTTGACGTCGGAAAAGGTGAAGGATGCCGGGCGGTAGTAAGCATTGTACATCTCTTCCCGGGCGCTGTTCATGCTCGCGCGGATGGAGGAGAGTCCGGCCTTTGCCAGGGGGGCCATTGTTTCCGGGAGACTGGCATTGGTGTTTATGTTCACCGTGCCCTTGCCGCCTCCTGCTCTGAATGTTGCAATGGATTTTTCCAGGAGCACGGCCTCGGTCAGGGGTTCGCCCTCGCAGCCCTGCCCGAATGAGTACACGGCCCGTTTTTCCCGGGCGTTGTGGTGGAGCATGACCTGGCAGACTTCTTCCGCGGTCGGTCGGAAGGAGATACGGTTCTGGGAGGAGGGGAATCCAGAGTCTTCGGGCTGCAGGGAGATGCATCCCACGCACCGGGCGTTGCAGGTTCTGGATGTAGGCAGCGGGGCTTCGGAACGGCCCAGGGCGAAGTTCTTGGCGGCAGGGCACCCGTAGGTGAGGGCGCATTTGGCCAGGTGGGTGACCAGCCGGTTGTCCGGGAAGGTTTTCATCAGCTTGTTGGCTCCGGCCTCGATACGTTCGCACGGGATATTGCAGAAGACCTGCCTTTTGTCCGTATCTACCTGTTTGGCCGTGACCCAGAATTTGCCTCCGGCATAGCCGATGGCACCGTAGGCGAACAGGGGCAGGGGGGGGACGTTCTCGCCGGCCTGCTGATAGGCCGTGGTGGCGGAAAGTGTGTAGGATGGGCAGACAAAACCGGCTACGGCTGTCCCTTCTCCGATAACTTCCATCTGCCCGATTTCCGGATCGAAACCCAATGCGTCGCGTCCGGGAAGAAGGTAGAGGTCACTTTCTGCCGGCAGGGGAATGAGCTCGTCTGGCCTGGGCAGGGTGAGCTGGTTCCCGCGACGGCAAACCATGAGCAGTTCGGGGTGGTCGTATATCTGGCCGTTCTTGTCGGCAAACAGGGCACGGGGGGAGATGTGTTTTTTGGCCATGGTGGTAGGGGGTAAACAATGGGGCTCGTCCGGTGAAGGCGTACGGCATGGATCGCAATCGTTCCCCGGTGGTCCCTCCTTGAACCTGGGAGGGGAGGATGAACTTTTCGTGGTCGGATTATATTCGCGTGTAGCGATTTTTCGTCTGCAATGGATTATGGTCGTTAAAAAACCGTGGATTGCAGGTGGATCCGTCCGGGGCGGATGAGCACAAAAAAAGGCAGGGCATGTGTGCCCTGCCTTTTTGGTACATACGTAACGACAGCCGTGACGGATTAACGCTTGGAATACTGGAAGCGTGCACGGGCACCGCGCAGACCGTATTTCTTTCTTTCCTTCTTCCTGGGATCACGGGTCAGGAAGCCGGCCTTTTTCAGGGCGGAACGCAACTCGGGATCATAGTCGAGCAGGGCGCGGCTGATGCCGTGACGGACGGCCTGGGCCTGGCCAGTGAGGCCGCCGCCTGCAACGCGGATTTTGATGTCGAATTTGTCCACGGTCTTGGTCAGCTTGAGGGGCTGACGGATGATCAACTGCAGGGTGGCCCTGGGGAAATAGTCGTCGATGGAACGGCCGTTGACGATGATCTGGCCGCTGCCGGTGTACAATCTGGTCCGGGAGACGGAGCTTTTCCGACGTCCTGTGCCATAAAAGAAATCTTGACTCATTGTGTTCTCCGAAGTGCAGGATTTTTAGATATCAAGGGAAGCGGGATTCTGGGCCGCATGGGGATGCTCGGGGCCGGCATAGACCTTGAGTTTTTTGAAGATGGCCCGTCCCAGCGCGTTCTTGGGGAGCATGCCCTTGACCGCGTGCTCGATGACCCGTTCCGGCTTGGAGCGGAGCTGGGTGCGCAGATCGGTTTCCTTGAGACCTCCGGGATACCCGGAGTGACGGTAGTATTTTTTTTGGGTGAGCTTGTTGCCGGTCACCTTGATCTTATCGGCGTTGACCACGATCACGAAATCGCCATTGTCCATGTGTGGGGCGAATTCGGGTTTGTGTTTCCCCCGCAGGTACACGGCCACTTCCGTTGCCAGACGGCCGAGGACCTTGTCCGTGGCGTCGACAACATACCAATTATGCTGCAATTCACTTGCTTTGGGACTATATGTTTTCATTGCATGAGCTCCTGTGACAGACTGAAAAGAGACCAGCTAGGCAATTTTGGGGCACATGTCAAGCATGAACCTCGCCGTAACCGGATGTCCAGCAGGTCGTTGGCCAGCCTCGTGGCTGGAGTGTATGGTTGTAAAAGGCCCGTATTTCTAGGACGGGGATCCCAAAAACGGCCTGGTTGTTCTCAAGAGAGAACCGACCGGGAGAACAAAATCTCCCGGGTACTCAGGGGGAATCGTGGGAAAGATCCATTGTAGAAGCAGGAGTGCTGATAATGGTTTTGTCTGCAAAACTCAAGGAAGAAAAATCTTTTTCTTGTTCTTGCGATTTTTTTATACCTTTCGTATGGTTATATTGTATTGTTCGTTTGCGCGCCAATCCGGGGTGGCATGGTTGCCTGGCCTGGATCCCGGCTTTCTCGTGGACCAGGCGGTGCGATCGGGAGTGGCGCAGCGGAAGACTGCCTATCTTTAACTACGGGAACGACGGGGCGAACCACATGCCGGGTATACGGAAGAGTTTGTTGCAGCTGGTTTTTTCTGGAACCTCCATGAAGCGCTGGAATGACAAGATGCGTCCTATGGAACTCATGGAGGTGGACAAGCAGGCCCATAAGATGATCATGGCCTGGATTCTGTTTATGCTCAATAGCTCGGAGGAGGACAGGGCCGGAAGGGGCGATCTTGGAGACCGTATCATCAGGGGGGGGATTTATGATTATCTCTACCGGTTGGTCATTACGGATATCAAACCACCTGTTTTCTATCAAATCAAGGCCAATCCCGCCCATTACCAGCAGCTGACACGCTGGGTTCTCGAGCAGCTCAAGCCCCGGGTGCAGTCGTTGGGTGATACGTTCTGGAATGAAATGACCCGGTACTATGAGCATGCCGACCCGCATGGGGATCCCGCACGCAGGATACTGGAGGCCGCACATCTCCTGGCCAGCCAGTGGGAATTCCACCTCATCCGCGATCTCAATCCCAAGGACGAGGAGATGGAGGAGATCGAGGAAAATTTTGTCCAGGGTATAGCTGGATTCCAGGACCTGCACGGGGTCCGGGAATTGACCCAGGGTAACAGGTCCCCCCTTGGCCGGTTTGCCCAGCTCTGCGGGCAGCTGCGGTTCCAGCAGCGCTGGTCCCAGACTCCCCGTATTCCGGAGACCGCGGTGCTCGGGCACATGTTCATCGTGGCCTGTTATGGGTACTTTTTTACACTCATGGTCGGGGGGTGTCGGGCGCGCCGGGTAAACAATTTTTTCGCCGGTCTCTTCCACGATATACCGGAACTCTTGACCCGTGATATCATATCCCCGGTAAAGTCTTCGGTGAAGCGCATCGGTGATCTTATCAAGGAGTACGAGTTCAAGGAACTGGACAGCAAGATTTTTTCGACACTGGAGCAGGGCGGATACTTCGAGCTTTCCCGGCGTCTCAAATATTTTTTGGGGGTCGAGGTGGGGTCGGAATTCGCCTCGACCATCTATAAGGGGGCTGAAACCCGGGAGGTCGAGTGGGAACAGCTCCAGCAGGAGTTCAACAAGAATGAATTCGATCCAAAAGACGGATTCATGCTCAAGATCTGTGACGATCTTGCCGCGTTCATCGAGGCGTATACCGCCACGAGAAATGGCATCACCAACGACCAACTCCAACAGGCCCTGTGGAAGATCCGCAAGAAATACCAGCAGGTTTCGTTGACCGAGACCATGCACATCGGTGGACTCTTGGCAGATTTCGATTGAGCATTGGGGCCATAACCACGTCTAATGGACGGGTCTCCGGGGCTTGTCCATAGAACACCATGCATAGGGGGAAATATGCTGCTTCGCAAACGAGCCTGGGACGTCATGCGGGAGGATTATCCCGCCGTAATTGAGGGAGCCAGTCTGACCAGCGTTATCAAGGCCCTTGAGAAGAGCCGCAAGGAATATCCGGACAATAACTTTGTCCTGGTACTCTCCAAGGACCGCAAGCGGTTCAAGGGGGTTTTGTCCATGTGGAACATCATTCAGGCCATTGGCCCCTGTCTGCTCAAGAATGTGGGCAAGGGCGAGAGGGATGTGAACTGGGACAATGCCTTTAAGCACGCCTGTGTGACCTGCGCCCAGGTGGAGATTGGGGAGTTCATGCAGGTGGATGTTCCCAGGATCAATCCCAACGAGCCCCTGGCCAGGGTCCTGGAAATATTCCTGGATTACCGCCGCGGAAGGGCTATTGTCGAAGACGGGGAGAGGATTCTCGGAGTGGTGCTTCTGGGGGATCTTTACCGGGAAATCAGCAAGGATGCCACGGCTTGGGAGGAGGAATAGGGAAAGAATCGTCAAAAGAACGGTCACCGGGGTGACAGTTTCTTGGGGGAATAGAGAGAGGCGCGGCAACGATTTGATAGTGCCGCGCCTTTTTTCGTGCATTGTTTTTGGGGGAGGGATGGTGTTTTTTCTGGGAACGCCGAGCCTCTGGTCGTCAGCAGTTTAAGGTGGCCCCCATGGGCTGGACAGCCGAAAAAGGGGGGGGCGGCGCAACGCCGGCCTGCCCGCATAAAAAAGGGGCGGACATACAGGTCCGCCCCTTGTAGAGATATACGGCAGCATATCTCGTATATCCTCTGTCCTTTTTTTCCTCAATCCGTTTGAACCTCCGGCCAGATCTCGTCGATATTTTCGACGGCCTTGACCTGTATCTTGCGCCGGAGCTCCAAGGGGATCTCCTTGAAGTCGTTTTCGTTCTGGGCTGGAATGATCACCTTTTTAAGGCCCGCACCCACAGCGGCGAGAACCTTTTCCTTGATCCCGCCAACCGGCATGACGCGGCCCCGTAAGGTTATTTCTCCGGTCATGGCCACATCGGTGCGGATGGGTTTGTCGGTCAGGGCCGAGATGAGGGCCGTGACCAGGGTGACCCCTGCCGAAGGGCCGTCTTTGGGGGTGGCCCCTGCCGGAACATGGATGTGGATATCTTTTTTTTCTGCAAAATCCTTGTCCAGGCCGAGCTCGTCGGCTTTGCTCCGGGCGTAACTCAGGGCGGCCTGGGCACTTTCCTTCATTACGTCGCCCAGTTTTCCGGTCAGGAGCAATTTGCCCTTGCCGGGGAGCAGGCTCACCTCGATGTAAAGGGTCTCCCCCCCATAGGGGGTCCAGGCCAATCCCTGGGCCACTCCGGGGGGCAATTCCTTGTCCCGGTCCTCATCCATGAATGTGGGGAGACCAAGAAATCTGGATACCCCCTTGGGGGTTATCCTGAACGGACCTTTTTTCCCTTCGGCGATCCTGCGGGCGATTTTGCGGCATAGTCCCCCTAGTTCCCGTTCCAGGTTCCGGAGTCCGGCTTCACGGGTGTATTCCTGGATGACTTTTCCTATGACGGCATCGCTCATGAGGATATCCTTTTCCTTGATCCCGTTTTCCTTGATCTGACGGGGGAGAAGATACCGCTTGGCGATCTTTATTTTTTCCTGCTGTGTGTACCCGGTAATCCGGATGACTTCCATCCGGTCGAGCAGTGCCGAGGGGATGGTGTCGAGCATGTTGGCCGTACAGATGAACATGGCCTTGGAGAGGTCATACGGGACATTCAGGTAGTGGTCAGTGAAGCTGTTATTCTGTTCGGGGTCGAGGACCTCTAGCAGGGCGGAGGACGGATCACCGCGGAAATCTTGTCCGACCTTGTCGATTTCGTCGAGCATGAAAACGGGGTTGCGTGTCTGTGCCTCCTTCATTCCCTGGACAATCCGGCCGGGCATGGCCCCGATATACGTCCGTCTATGACCACGGATTTCGGCCTCATCGCGCATGCCGCCCAGAGACATGCGGACAAATTTTCTGTTCAGTGCTCTGGCG
The DNA here is from genome assembly GCF_054921335.1 of Desulfoplanes sp. Lineage (NCBI taxonomy): Bacteria > Pseudomonadati > Thermodesulfobacteriota > Desulfovibrionia > Desulfovibrionales > Desulfoplanaceae > Desulfoplanes > Desulfoplanes sp. The sequence continues at coordinate 34,538 of NZ_JBUDSQ010000011.1, forward strand.
ATGGATCTTCCCAAAGAGGTTTTTCCAACACCGGGAGGACCTACAAAGCACAGGATCGGTCCCTTCATCTTGGGATTGAGTTTGCGTACACTCAGGTATTCCAGGATGCGTTCCTTGACCTTGTCCAGTCCGTAGTGGTCCTCGTCGAGGATCTTGTTTGCCTTGTTGATGTCCAGCTGATCCTTGGAAATTTTTTTCCACGGGATCTCCACGATCCAGTCCAAATAGGTCCGTATAACCGTGGCCTCTGAGGAGTCGGGGTGCATCCCTTCGAGCCGTGAGAGCTGCTTGTCGGTCTCGGCCTTGACCTTGGCCGGCAGTCCGGCCTTGTTCAGGGCTTTCCGGATGTCATCGAACTCTCCACCTTCCCCATTTTCGCCGATATCTCCGAGTTCCTTGCGGATGGCCTTGAGCTGTTCCCGCAGGAAGTACTCGCGTTGGGCCTTGTCCATGCCTTCTTTGGCCATGCTTTGGATCTTCGCCTGCATGGAGGCCACTTCGACCTCTTTGGCCAATTGTTCGTTGACCAGGACGAGACGTTCCACGGGATCTTCGCATTCGAGTATCTTTTGTGCGTCCAGGGGTTTGACGCGAAGATTGGACACAACGAGATCCGCCAACCGACCATGTTCGTTGACGCTGTTTAGTACGGACATGATTTCGCTGGTGTCGATCCCCCGCAGGGTGAGAATTTTTTCCGTTTGTTCCTTGACCGTGCGCAGCAATGCTTCCTGTTCGGGGCCGAGCTCGGAGATTTCCTGTTCCTCGATGATTTCCACGCGGGCTTCGTCATAGGGATCGTGACGGATAAATTCCGCGATTCTGGCCCTGGCGAGTCCCTGGACCAATACCTTGAGCCTACCATCGGGCATCTTGAGCATGCGCATGATCATGCCCACGGTGCCCGTAGTGAACAGATCATCGGTGGTTGGATCGTCGACGTTCTCGTCTTTTTGGGTGCAAATAAGGACGTAGCGGTTACGGTTCAGTGCCTCGTCGATGGCCTGGACACTCTTCTCTCTGCCCACGAACAGGGGAAGGATCATGTAATTGAAGACCACGATGTCCCTGACGGGAAGCACGGGCAATGAGGCCGGTATGTCAGATTCACCCGGGGTGTCCGTGTCGAGTATCTCGACATCCACGGGGGCTTTTTCCTCGGCCTCCTCCTCTTGGGGAGGGGGAGAAGGGATATCTTTTTTGTCGTCACTCATGTATCTCTCCTTGATCAAGATGATTGTAACCAATGTTCCGTAGCCCTGGTCGACGTCGGTCTGTGTTCGGGGGGAATGACCCGGCTTCGGGATAAAGGGAGGTGATCCAGTCCCATGCCGGGAAAGGTTCACCTCCCTTGTTCGGTCGTTTCGAGCGGGCCGTGCAGGTTGTCCTGGGCGGGCTATCCGCGGATTTGGAACGCGGTGTGTTCCTTGTCGTACTCGATGTACTTGGTATCGAGACTGTCGACCCGGCTGAGCTCCGAGCCCAGAATGAGCCGTTTTTTCATTTCTTCCAGTTTGTCGTCTGGTCCCTGGAGAAGGATTTCGACCTGGTTTTCCCCGATATTGCGGACCCACCCCGTCAACCCCAAGGCCTTGGCCTGGTCGTGGGTCCAGGAACGGAAATAGACACCTTGAACCTTACCGGTAACAACGCATTGTAAGCTTTTTGTCATGGATTTCCCCCTTAGGTTGTGGTGATCAAGGCATGAACATTTCTGTACACATAACCGAGTATGGGGCTTTGTTCAATGGCCGGATAAAATCTACATAAGACCGTGTTCCATGAAGCTGTAGTGGTTTTCCTCCGCGACCACCAGATGGTCGAGAACCCTGATCCCCATTTCCTTGGCCAGTGATTGTAGCTTGTTGGTCAGCTGGATGTCCTGGGATGACGGGGTGGGATCGCCGCCGGGATGGTTATGGACCAGGATGATCCCGGAAGACCGGTGTTCAAGGGCCAGGGTCATGATTTCCCTGGGGAATACCGGGGCCTGGTCGATGGTTCCCTTGCTTACCTTCTCAAAGGTTTGCAAGCGGTTTTTGTTGTCCACCAGGATGGTCCAGAACTCCTCGTGCTCACAGCGTCCCAGACGTGCAATGGCCATGTCGCTCACGTCCCCTGGGTTGGAGAAGACCGTCCTTTGGTTCAGCGGTGTTTGTGATATTCTGGCACGGCATTCTTCCAAAACCCGGAAAAAGAGTTCCGTGGACGGGCCGATGCCTTCAATGGCCCGGATTTCCGATTCCCTGGCCCGGAAAACACCACCCAAACTCTCAAACCGTTCAAGCAGAACCTTGGCCTGCGGTTTGGTATCTTTGCGGGGGATAGCATAGCCGAGCAGAAGCTCCAGGATCTCGTAGTCGTCCAGATTGGGGCCATGGTCGGCAAAGCGTTTTTTTAGGCGTTTACGGTGCTCGAGATAGTGGGGCTTTTTGGGATGGTTTTTCATATAAATACGAATTCTTTGCCGGGCAACCCCGGGTTGGGGAAAAAGATCATGAAAATACGCGCATGAGCTCCTGGACGATATGTTCCAAGGCCTGGTCCGGTGTCCTGCGCCCTGATTTGACCGATGTTTCCGCGTCCATGAGGAGATCGAATATGCGTGCCAGCCCGTTTAGGCCAAGACGGGAGGCCATCTTCTTTTTCATGGATTTGATGGAGGTGGGCAGACGGACCGCGTTGTCTTCTCCAGAGGCCAGTTGCCACATGGTCCTCGTTTCCCAGGTCAGGAGACCGAGAAAGGGAAAAAGCATGTCAGAGCCGGTGGTTCCCTGATCCACGAGAATTTTTTTCCAGGACGAAAGGGCCTGGCGTTTGTCCTGGATAGCGCGCAGAAAGGTGAACATGTCCATGTCCATGGGGTGCTCGAACAGGGTCAGATCGGAGTGGGTGACGGTCTGGCGCGGTCCCAGGTGCAGGGAGAGTTTTTCCAGTTCGTTACGCAGGGCAAATGTTTCCAGGGGCAAATTCCGGCAGAAGGCTTGGAGGACGCCCTGCTCGAAGGTGATTTGCCGGTTGTTGGCCCATTGGTTGATCTCTTTGGAAAGATTGTTCCGGGTCAGCCCCGGGTCCTGCCAGATCCATTTTTTTTGGGAAGCCACCTTCCAATACGGCCGGGCATGGATGGATTTGGCAATGGCCGGTTTGTTTTTGGTCCATGGCCCTTCAAGACAGAAAAAGGGCCAGATGGATCGTTTGAAACCCTTGAGATGGGAACTGAGATTTTTCCAAAAGTCGACCTTGAGACCATGGGCCCTCCGCAGGATCAGGGCTCTGGGCGGTCCCATAAGGTTGGGCACGGAAAGGGCTTGCCAGAAGGACGGGGGCAGATCCTCGTCGCCCCAGAATACCTTGGTTTCCCAATCCGTGCCTGTTTTTTCCAGGACGGTCCGGATATGCGTTCTGAGACGTTCGGGGTCAGGGCAGACACAGAAGGAAAACCCGGGGCGTTGGTCGCTGGAAGGGGAGGGAGAAGAAGGGTACATCACGACTCCCGGTGCTTGGAGGTTGGGAGAATGGGGAGATCCGGAAGAGGGACGGGCTTGGGAGCATGCATCCGGTCAAGGGACCCGTATCCCATGGCCGGATATTGGCATGTTGCCAATGGGACACAGGCTGTCGCCACGTATTCCGTGCGAACTACCGTCTGTCTTTTGGGTACCACCGTCACCCCGGGCTTGTCCCGGGATCTTCCTGGATCGTGCGAGGGGTGACGGTGGTATCCATCGGATATATTTATTGCCGGGAGATCCCGGATCGGGGCCGGGATGACGGTAGTACCGACATGCCCGTCTTGACGGAACCGGTACCCGGTTCCGTGGTACCGCGGCCGTTTAGAATGCCTGCCCCAAACGGTCTGCAATCCTTTCCGTAGCAAGGCTGACAGCGTCTTCCCGGGCTTTTTGTTTGTTGGATTCACCCTTGAATGATTGGGAGGCACGGACCGTTCCCGAGGTCCAGATCACGCTACGATCGGCCGCATTGTACATATCTACGGCAAGGTCCAACTGGATAGCCGAGGTTACGGTCTCGTCGTCCGCCCCCTTGAGGGTGCTCGAGGAACTGTACCGAATGACCCGGATGGTAACCAGGGTTTCGGCCTTGTTCCTGCTGACCCATCTGACCTGGCCGCGTCTGGTGAATTCGTCCCTGAGCTCCGCCCGTAGCGACGGCTCGAGCCATGCTTGTGTGGAGGGATTCACGAATTTGGTGATGCACAGCAGGGTCTGGCCCTTGGGAAGATCGATGGGGGCCATGGCACTGAATGAATATCCGCATCCCGTGAGGACGCAGACAAGGACAAAACAGCAAACGAATGTTTTAACCGACGACAACATTGACCAGTTTCTCCGGGATAACGATGACTTTGCGTATGGTTTTTCCCTCGGTGTGCTTGAGCACATTGGGGTCGGCCAGGGCCGTTTCCCGGACCGATTCCTTGGACGCGGCCGCTGGCACGGCGATCCTGCTCCTGAGTTTGCCGTTGACCTGGACAACGACAATGATCTCGTCCTTGGCCAACGCCTCGGGGTCGTGATCCGGCCAGGACTGTTCGGACAGGGGGATTGTATAGCCCATGGTCTGCCAGAGTTCTTCACAGATATGCGGGGTGATGGGCGCGAGAAGGGTCAAAACGGAGCTGATGGCCGAGGAAAGAAGGAGAGGACCGTTGGCCGAGGTCTTCATGGTTTCCTTGGATTTGTACAGATGGTTGACCATCTCCATGGCCGCGGCAATGACCGTGTTGAACTGGAATTTGTTCTGGATGTCCGTGGTCGCCTTGAGCACGGTCCAGTGTTCCTTGCGCCGAAGGTCCTTTTCCTCCTCGGATAGGTCCAACCCCTTGATCCCCTTGGTCGGGCCGCAGGGAGTGAGCAGGGGGAGCAGCTCGTCCACCAGCCGCCACAGCCGGTTCAGGAAACGATGGGCTCCCTCCACGCCGGCATCGGACCATTCCAGATCCTTTTCCGGGGGAGCGGCGAACAGACAGAAAAGGCGTGTGGTGTCCGCGCCGTATTCCTTGATAAGACTGTTCGGATCGACCACGTTCCCCTTGGATTTGGACATCTTGGCCCCGTCCTTTAGGACCATGCCCTGGGTGAGCAGGTTTTCAAAGGGTTCGTCAACGCCCTCGAGTTCCCCCAGATCCCGCAGCACCTTGACCCAGAACCGGGCGTACAACAGGTGGAGAATGGCGTGTTCGATCCCGCCGATGTACTGGTCAACGGGCATCCAATAGGAGATGGCATCCTTGTCAAAGGCCGACCCGGTGCGCCGGGCGTCCGTGTACCTGGCAAAATACCAGGATGACTCCACAAAGGTGTCCATGGTGTCGGTTTCACGCCGGGCCTTTTTTCCGCATCTGGGACAGGTGGTTGCAACGAAAGGTGCGTAGTCGGGCAGGGGAGACTTGCCGTCTTCCCGGGTGGTGATATCCCTGGGCAGTTCCACGGGCAGATCGGACAGATCCACCGGTACGGCACCGCATTCCGGGCAATAGACAATGGGGATGGGTGCGCCCCAGAACCGCTGTCTGGAGATGTTCCAGTCCCGCAATCTGTAGTTGACGGTCTTTTTGCCGGTCCCCTTGGCGTCCAGTGACAGGGCGATTTTTTCTTTGGCCTCTTCGTTGAACATCCCGTCGAATTCACCGGACGCGGTCAGGTACCCCGGATCGGCATAGGCCTCGGTCATGGAGGCGGTGTCGAGGGGTTCGTCCTTGGGCTGGATGACCACCTGCATGGGCAGGTCGTATTTGCGGGCGAATTCGAAATCCCTCTGGTCATGGGCCGGAACGGCCATGACCGCGCCGGTACCGTAGCCCATGAGCACGAAATTGGCCACAAAAATAGGCATCTTGGTCCCGGTGACCGGGTTGATGCAGTAGCTCCCCGTGAAACACCCTTCCTTTTCCAGGTCGTCGGCCGTGCGAACGATATTGTCCATGCGGTCGACCTTCTCCTTGAACGTGCGGACCGCTCCGGCCTCGGGTTTGCCCTGAATGAGCGTTTCCACCAGGGGATGTTCGGGGGCCAGACTCATGAAGGTAGCCCCGAACAGGGTGTCCTGTCTTGTGGTGAACACGGTAATGGATTCGTCCTTGCCGTCGATGGCAAAGTCGATCTCCATTCCATGGCTCTTGCCGATCCAATTACGCTGCATGGTCAGGACCCGTTCGGGCCACCCCTTGCCGAGTTCGTTCAGACAATCCAGGAGTTCGTCAGCATAGTCGGTGATCTTGAGGAACCATTGGGAGAGCTCCTTGTGCACGACCCCGGAATCACACCGCCAGCACAACCCGTCCTCGACCTGCTCGTTGGCCAGGACCGTGTGGCAGGACGGACACCAATTGACGGGGGCCTTTTTCCGATAGACCAGCCCTTTTTCAAGAAGCTTGAGAAAGAATTCCTGTTCCCATTTGTAGTACTTGGGATGGCAGGTGGCCAGCTCCCTGGTCCAGTCATAGGAGTACCCCAGCCGCTTGAGCTGGGTGCGCATGTAGTCGATGTTCTCAACGGTCCATGTGGCCGGATGGGTGTTGTGCTTGATGGCCGCGTTCTCCGCAGGGAGACCGAAGGCGTCCCAGCCCATGGGATGGAGCACGTTGCACCCCTGCATCCGCTTGAACCTGGCGACCACATCCCCGATGGAGTAGTTGCGCACATGGCCCATGTGGATGCGTCCCGACGGATAGGGGAACATTTCCAGGACATAGTACTTGGGTTTCTCGCTGACATTTTCCACATGGAAGGTCTGGTTGGTTTCCCAGGTTTCCTGCCATTTTTTTTCGATGCGTTCCGGATCGTAGTGAGAAAGAGACATGTCTGTTCCTTGCGTGGTATCGTGAAAAAAACGGGCGACCGTGAGGAGGCATGGGTTGACCGCTGCATTGCCCTTGATTGGTATCCCGGCTGGCCTCCCGGCTCGGTCAAGGAGCGATTCATGGATCGTCCCTTGGGGATTTGCCGTGATGATGAGGACGTTTTGTGGGGCATCCGGGGCGGAGTTGGTCAGCCCTTGCCCGTGGGAACGTCTTGTTTGCCCAGATCTTTGGCCACCCCGTCCAGGATGCCGTTGATAAAATTCCGGGAGTTGTCGTCCCCGAAATCTTTGGCCAATTCGATGGCCTCGTTGATGGCCACTCGAACGGGGACATCCGGGACGTGGACCATCTCAAAGACGCCCAGCCGCAGGATGGTCAGTTCCACATGGGCGATGCGCGAGAGTTTCCAATGTTTGGAGAACCGGGCGATGGTTGCGTCGAGTTCCTCAATACGACCGACCACTCCATGGACCAGGTTCCGGGCAAAGGGCATGTCCGATGGCTGCTCGGTCCGGTCGTCGGTTTCGAGAAAATTGGCAAAGGTCGCGTCCACACCGTCCATGGACGGACTGTCCTCGAAATTGACGGAATACAATACCTGGAAGGCGAATTGGCGTTCCTTACGCCGGGAAGTTTTGCCGGTCATGATCTAAATCTGCTCCAGGACGCGGATGGATTCGAGGGTGGCCGCGGCTGCTTCCACGCCCTTGTTGCCTGCCTTGCTTCCGGCGCGCTCAATGGCCTGCTCCAGGTTGTCCGTGGTCAGGATACCGAACCCGATGGGTATGTCGGTGTCCAGACAGACGTGGGCAATGCCCTTGGCGGCTTCAGAGGCCACGAAGTCGAAATGGGGCGTGGCTCCGCGGATGACCGCGCCCAGGCAGATGATCCCATCGTATTTCCCGCTTGCGGCCAGCTTCTTGGCCACCAGGGGCATCTCAAAGGCCCCGGGGATCCTGATGATGGTCAGGTCTCCACGGGAACCCCCGTTTCTGACGAGATAGTCCACGGCCCCGCCGACCAGACGGTCCACGATGAAGTCGTTGAACCGGGCGGCCACAATGGCGAACCTGAGACCCTTGGAGTCCAGGTTACCCTCGATTGTCTTGATATGTTGCATGATCTGCTCCGATGATGGATAAATTGTCGTGTAGGTATTTTCGTCCGCATGCCCACGATGTTTCCGGGGGGGTATTTCTGAGGCCGTTGCCCCCCACTCTGTGCACTGCGTACTCTTTTACAGCGTACGTTGTGTTTACTCGGATTTCTTTGCCTGCTTCTTTTTCTCCGTCTTTTCCTTGAGATGGAGCAGATGCCCCATTTTCTCCTGTTTGGTCAGGAGATAGAACTCGTTCTCGTGGCAGGGGGGGATTTCAATGGACATCCGTTCGACCACTTCGAGGCCGTACCCTTCCAACCCGATGATTTTTTTTGGGTTGTTGGTCATAATGCGCATCTTGGAAATGCCCAGATTGACCAATATCTGCGCGCCGATCCCGTAATCCCGAAGATCCGGGGCGAATCCCAGTTCCTCGTTGGCCTGGACCGTGTCCCGGCCCTGGTCCTGGAGATGGTAGGCCTTGATCTTGTTGCCCAGTCCGATGCCCCGTCCTTCCTGGCGCATATACAGGACGACCCCCTTGCCCTCGGCCTCGACCATGCGCATGGCCGTTTGCAGCTGGCCGCCGCAGTCGCAACGCAGAGAGCCGAACACATCGCCGGTCAAACATTCGCTGTGGACCCGGACCATGACCGGTTCGTCCTCTTCCCATTCCCCCTTGACCAGGGCGATATGGGTATAGTCGTCGATGTCGCTTTCAAAGGCGATGGCCCTGAAATCCCCGTAACAGGTGGGCAGGTTGGCCTCGCCCACGCGGTAGACCAGGGAATCGAACTTGGAGCGGTACCGGATGAGGTCCTCGCAGGTGAGGATTTTCAGGCCGTGCTTGGCCGCGAATTCTTCCAGGGCCGGACGTCTGGCCATGTTGCCGTCTTCGCGCATGATCTCGCAGATCACACCGGCCGGCTTCAGGCCGGCGAGGCGGGAAAGATCCACGCTCCCTTCGGTCTGGCCCGCACGGACCAGGACGCCGCCCGGTCTGGCCCTGAGGGGAAACATGTGGCCGGGAGTGGCGATGTCCTCGGGGGTGACATCGTCCTGGACCGCGGTGAGCACGGTGGTGGCCCGGTCATAGGCCGAGATGCCCGTGGTCACCCCCTGGGAGGCCTCGATGGAAACCGTGAAGTTGGTTCCGAACTTGGAAGTGTTCCGCTGGGTCATCAGGGGCAGCTGGAGTTTGTCCACCATCTCCGGAGCCAGGGCCAGGCAGATCAGCCCGCGGGCGTGGGTGGCCATAAAATTGATGGCTTCGGGAGTGACTTTTTCGGCGGCTATGTACAGATCACCTTCGTTTTCCCGGTCTTCGTCATCGACCAGGATGATCATCTTGCCCTGTTTGATATCTTCCAGGGCTTCTTCAATGGTACAGGAACATGCGTTTTTGGACATGGTTACCTCTAACGTACTGAAATTAAGTAATTTAATAAATCTCAGAAATGTAAGAAATTGTGAGTGGGAATGCTAGGTTCTTATCATTTATGACGTATTTGAAATTTTGCAGCTATTTAGCTCATTGTTTGTTGTTACAGCATGGCAGCACCTTACCCGTGGGAGTCTGCCATAAAAAACAAGAACATTTTATAACCGCTTGAACGTACGACGTAAAATCTAAAACGTAAGACTGCGGCTTGGCCGCACTAGGATATGTCACCTTTTTTGTAGGGGCGGGCACGGGGCCTGCCCCTGCGGGAGATTGTTGGGTAACGGTGGATGGTCACGAAATTTTTTTTCAGCCGGAATTTTGAAAAATGTACACGCAGCGTCATGTTGAGCACGATGGCTGGGGGACTGCTTCCGTGCTCCTAAAAACCATTTTTTTTGAGAAATTCCATGCTGATCCGGTTCGGGGCTTCCTGGCCGTTGGTGCCGGTCCAGGGGGCGGTCATGCTGCGGACATATTTGCCGATGATGTCGGTTTCCATGTTTATTGCCGAACCCGGTTTCCATGCGCCGACGGTCGTCTCCCGCTGGGTGGCGGGAATGATATTTACTGCAAGGAATCCGTTTCCGCAATCATTGATGGTCAGGCTGATTCCGTCCAGGGCCACGGAGCCCTTGGGGATGACCAGCGGGGAATGTGCGGGATCGAAGCCGATGGTGTAGGCGCGTGATTCCCCGGCCGGATCAATCTGCTTGACCGTGGCCACGCAGTCCACATGGCCGGAAACCATGTGTCCGCCCAACCGATCACCCAGGGCCAGGGCCCGTTCCAGATTGACCGGGCTGCCGACCCCGAGAGATCCCAGATTGGTCCGGGACATGGTCTCGGCCGAGGCGTAGGCGGAAAACCAGTCCGAGGAAAATATTTCCACGGTCAGACAGACCCCGTTCACGGCGATGGATTCGCCGGGAACGAAATCCCGGAGCCGGGTATCGGTGGCAATGCGAAGGCGTGTCTCCTTGCCCTTGTTTTCCAGGGCCAGGATGGTGCCGACGGCTTGGATGAGTCCGGTGAACATATGGGGGGTATCCTTGTCCGGCGTTTGTTTCCCCTTGCCTCCCGGGGCTCGGTCAAACGGGCGGTTCGTAAATCGCCCCTACGGGAGGAGGGGACAGAAAATAGAGAACAGAATACAGGAAAAAATGGTGGATCAGCGAGCGGAGGAAATCGTATATCCTATATCCTATATCATATATCGGTTAGCTTTTTTTCGGCCACAGCCGGAGAAACAGATCCTCCCCGCAATCCGACGTTTCTCCAAGACGCAGGGACACGGCATCCTTCATGGAAGCGATGTCACGGCCGGAAAAACAGGCTTTACCCTGGTTATCGCCCAACACCTTCATGGCCTGAAACATGTTGATCTCGTCGGCAAGTCCTTGGTCCAACAGGGACATGGCCAATGAGCCGCCGCCTTCGCACAGGGTGTAATGGCATCCGCATTCTTGGAACAGATGTTCAAATCCTTCCCTGAGATCCAGACCCGACGCCCTGGCAGTCAGGGGAACCAGGCGGCAGCCAAGGGCAGCAAGGTGTTCGGCCCTGTCTGAACCGGCTTCCTCGGCCGTTGTCCAGAACAGTATCTGGTTGGGGCGCTGGGTGAGGAGCGTGAAATTTTCAGGTTTCTCGGGCAGGTGGCTGGTCACGATCACGGCCAGGGGCTGGGGACCGTCGAATCCGTCCTGCCGGCATGTCAGCGAAGGGTTGTCCTGCCTGAAGGTCTCTCCCCCCACGATAACCGCATCCATCCACGACCTGAGTGCATGGACCCGGGCGCGCGAGGTTTCCCCACTGACCCAGGCGGAATGGCCGGTTCTGGTGGCTATTTTCCCGTCCAGGGTCGTGGCCAGCTTGAGGATGGAATAGGGACGGTCTGTCTTCTGCCACAGGATGAAATCGGCGATGAGGTCCGTGCATTCCTGCTCAAGAATACCGGTCTCCACCTCGACCCCGTGCTCTGCGAGATATCCGGCTCCTCCGCCCTCCACATGGGGGTTGGGGTCCATGGCCCCGATGATGACATGGGGGATGGACGCCTGCATGATGGCCCGGGTGCACGGGGGGGTCTTGCCGGTGTGGTTGCACGGTTCCAGGGTGACGAACAGGGTGCACGTGGACAGATCGATGTTTTTGGCCCGGGCATCGGCAAGGGCCTCGATCTCGGCATGGGGGTTCCCGCACATGGTGTGCCATCCTGAGGCCACGATACGACCGTCCTGGACGACCACCGCGCCCACGCAGGGGTTGGGGGCTGTGGCGCCTCTACCCTGCATGGCCTGCGTAATGGCCGCATGCATGCATTGTTCTTTGAGTGATCGATCCATGGTCATGGGGCCCCAATCGGGAGTGGGGTGTAGGTGATACCGGCTTCGTCGAGCATGTCCCGTGCGAGTTCGTCGGGATAGCCCTCGGCAAAATAGATGGCCGTGAATCGGCAGTTGATGAGCATCTTGGTACAGATCAGACAGGGCTGGGTGGTACAATAGAGTTCGGCCCCGTCAATGCTCACCCCGTGGGTGGCTGCCTGGACAATGACGTTCTGTTCGGCGTGCAGGGCCCGGCAGAGTTCGTGGCGTTCGCCCGAGGGGATGTTCATCTGTTCCCGGAGACATCCGACTTCCTTGCAGTGTTTGAGGCCGGTGGGCGCACCATTATATCCCGTGGCCAGAATGCGTTTATCACGCACCGCAACCGCCCCGACCTTGCGTCGCAGACAGGTGGAACGCTGGGCCACGAGATAGGCGATCTGCATGAAATATTGGGGCCAGGGGATGCGGTCGTCTTTGAGGGGGAGGATGTCGGAGTTGGTCACGGTGGTTTTGGTAGAGATAGAAGATATAAGATGGAAGATATACGATGAGATGGACACGACGGCATCGTGAAATGCCGTCGTGTCCATCTCATATCGCTTTTTTACCAGGCGAACAGCGGGAACTCCCGCGCAAAGGTTGCCACTTCCTTGCTGATGGCCGTGAGTCTGGTTTCGTTGTCGATACTGTCCACGGTGGCCGTGATCCATCCGGCGACCTTTTCCATGTGCTCGGGCGCCAGGCCCCGGGTGGTGATGGCCGGGGTGCCCACGCGGATGCCCGAGGTCACAAAGGGGGAACGGGTCTCAAAGGGAACCGTGTTCTTGTTCACCGTGATCCCGGCCTTGTCCAGGGCGATTTCCGTGTCCTTGCCCGTGACGTTTTTGTTGGTCAGGTCGATGAGCATGAGGTGGTTGTCCGTGCCCCGGGAGACCAGGTTGAAACCGGCGTCTTCGAGGTGCTTGGCCAGCGCCCTGGCGTTGTCCATGACCTGCTGTTGGTAGGTCTTGAATGCGGGGGCCAATGCCTCGCCAAAGGCGACGGCCTTGGCCGCGATGACGTGCATGAGCGGGCCCCCCTGGATGCCGGGGAATATCTGTGAATTGAGCACCTTGCCAAATTCTTCGGAGCTCAGGATCATGCCGCCCCGGGGACCGCGCAGGGTTTTGTGCGTGGTCGTGGTGGTGAAATGGGCGTGTTCGATGGGGGATGGGTGCAGGTCTGCGGCAATGAGCCCGGCGATGTGGGCCATGTCCACCATGAGCTTGGCATCCACGGAGTCGGCGATTTTTCGGAACCGCTTGAAATCGATGGTTCTGGGGTATGCGCTGGCACCGGCCACGATGATCTGGGGACGGTGTTCCTCGGCAAGGGCCTGGACGTGATCATAGTCGATCATTCCGGTTTCCTTTTCCACCCCGTAGAAACAGGTCTTGAAAAGTTTGCCGGAAAAATTGACCGGGCTGCCATGGGTCAGGTGGCCGCCATGGGACAGGTCCATGCCCATGATGGTGTCCCCCGGCTTGATGGCCCCGAAGTAGACCCCCATGTTGGCCTGCGAGCCGGAATGCGGCTGGACGTTGATATATTCGGCCCCGAAGAGCTGCTTGGCCCGGTCTCTGGCCAGATCCTCGGCCACGTCCACGAATTCGCATCCTCCGTAGTAGCGCTTTCCGGGATACCCTTCGGCGTACTTGTGGGTCATGATGGACCCCATGGCTTCCCTGACGCTTCCGGAGGTGAAGTTTTCCGAGGCGATGAGTTCGAGCTTGCTTTTCTGGCGGTTCTCTTCCTGTTCTATGGCGTGGAAGATTTCCGGATCAGTATGTTTGAGAGTGCCCATGAGGTTCTCCTGAAAATAAAGGGGTGGTGTACAGGGGTGTTCAACGCCGGTCGGGTATTTACCAGGGCCGGGCGAAGAAAAAAACGTGTAAACGATACGGCTCTCTTGACCGGGTGTCAAAGCAAAAGGCCCGCAGCAGGCACAGCCTGACAACGGGCCTTGGAGAGACGGTGTGCCGTGTGTCGGGGATCGTCCCGGCAGGGTACTATTTTTGATAGCGGTTGAAGAGGATGGAGGCGTTGGTGCCCCCGAACCCGAAGGAGTTGCACAGGGCGTGTTCGATGGCCTGAGCGCGGGTACCCTCGGTCACATGGTCCAGATCCGACTCTTCGTCCGGGGTATCCAGATTGATGGTTCCGGGAACCAGGGCGTTGGCGATGCTCATGGCCGTGAACGCGCTTTCCGCCCCCCCGGCCGCACCCAGAAGATGTCCGATCATGGACTTGTTGGCCGTGATGGAGACATTGGCGATATGGTCACCAAAGACGGACTTCAGGGCCCGGGATTCGCTCAGATCATTGAGCATGGTCGAGGTGCCGTGGGCGTTGACGTGGTCGATGTCCCCACGGCTGATTTCGCCGTCGGCCAAAGCCGCCTGCATGGCCAGGGCCATGCCCGCGCCGCTTTGGTCGGGAGCGGTCATGTGGTAGGCGTCCGAAGAAGCCCCGTAGCCGCCCACCTCGGCGTATATTTTGGCCCCTCTGGCCAGAGCGTGGTCCAGAGATTCCAACAGAAGCAGGCCACATCCTTCGCCGATGATAAATCCATCACGGTCGCGGTCAAAGGGACGGCTGGCCTTTTCAGGGTCGTCGTTGCGCGTGGACAATGCCTTCATCGCATTGAATCCGGAGACGCCCATGGGGGTTATGGTCGATTCCACGCCACCGGTGATCATGACGTCGGCCCGGCCGAGTTTGATGTCCGAAAAGGCGTACCCTATGCCGTGCAGGGCCGATGCACAGGCCGAGGTCGTGGTTAGATTGGGCCCCTTGGCACCGGTGAAGATGGACACCTGGCCGGCGGACATGTTGGCGATAAGTTCGGGAATATAAAAAGGAGAAATTTTATTCGGTCCGCGCTTCAAAAGACGGCTGTGGAAATCTTCGATGGTCTTGAGACCACCCAGACCGCATCCGAGAATGACACCGCACCGTGCCGCCTCTTCTCCCCTGATGGAGTAATCACCATCTTTGAGGAGTTGCTGGGCGGCCACAACGGCGATCCTGGCGAATCGGTCCATCCGTTTGAGCTGTTTTGGCGGAATGGTCTCTTCGGGATGAAAGTTTTTGAGTTCCCCGGCGATCCTGGTCTGGAAATCCGAACAGTCGAACTGGGTGATGGGTCCGATCCCTGATTTTCCCTGGATCAGATTCGACCAGCTCGTCTCAAGGTCGTTTCCAATGGGGGTGATGGCTGCAAGTCCTGTAACGACAACCCTTTTTCCAATCATGCTGTCCTCATGATAGTATGGTTATGGTGATCCATTGCGGCGGGACTCCTTGATACGGACGGATGGCCCTGTGCTGGTTGGGGCGGGTGCTGTCGGAAAGGGCGGAAATGGAGAAGAGAGGCTTGGAATCGAAGTCCCCTGCACAAGGGAACCCGGTCGTCCGCGAACAAAGCATGGTACTGATATGACAACAACGGCATGGCCGTTGCCCCTGCATCCGGTTACAAAAAGGGTGCTCGTACCTTGTGCAAACGGCACGAACACCCTCTGGCAATCAACTACATATGTGCTTCGATATATTTGACCGCGTCCTGAACCGTGGCGATGTTCTGGGCGTCTTCGTCTTCGATCTCGATGTCGAACTCTTCTTCCATGGCCATGATCAGTTCGGTCAGGTCCAGGGAATCGGCCCCGAGGTCTTCGACAAAGGAAGAGGTCGTCTTGATTTCGTCGCTGCTGACACCGAGTTGTTCGATAACGATTTCTTTGACTTTGGATTCTACGGACATATTTTCCTCCACATGCTCTATGGTGCTTGATGGTTTTGGGGACGGCAGGAAACGGAAGGGTTACCTTGCCGGACAGTGGATCGAATCAGTACATCCCGCCGTTGACACCCAGAATCTGGCCGGTGATGTATCCCGCCCCGGGTGAGGCGAGAAAGGCAACGGCTTCGGCGATATCTTCAGGGGTGCCCAGGGTTCCGGCGGGAATGTTGGACAGAAATTTTTCCTGAACCTCTTCGGGCAGGACCGAGGTCATGTCGGTCTGGATGAATCCGGGCGCAACCGCATTGACCGTGACGGAGCGTCCGGCCAGTTCCTGGGCCGCCGTCTTGGTCAGACCGATGATGCCCGCCTTGGAGGCCGCGTAGTTGGCCTGGCCTGCGTTACCCCGCTGGCCCACAACCGAGGTGATGTTGATGATTCGGCCGTGGCGCTGTTTCATCATGACCACTGCAGCCTGCTGCAGGCACACAAAGCATCCTCCGAGGTTCACGTCAAGCACTTGTTGCCATTGTTCGGGCTTCATGCGCATGATCAGCCCGTCCTTGGTGATGCCCGCGTTGTTCACGAGGACGTCCAGGCTGACTTTTTTCTTGATCTCGTTCTTGAAGAACTCCTTGACCTGATCCCAGTCACTCACGTCGACCTGGAAGCACTGGGCCTTCCCGCCCTCTGCCCGGATCGTTCGGCAGACCTCTTCGGCCTGTTCCGGTTTGCTCACATACGTCAGGTAGACCTGATATCCATCCTGGGACAGGCGCAGGGCTATGGCCTTGCCGAGACCACGGGACCCCCCCGTGACGAGAGCCGTGCTCGTGCGTTGATCGGTCATGGTGATCACCTCGATGTTGTTTGGTTCTAGAAGCGGACCAGGGCCGACGCCCAGGTGAATCCCCCGCCAAAGGATGTCAGCAGCACGGTATCGCCGGCAGAGATCCGGCCCTGCTGCTTGGCCTCGGCCAGGGCGATGGGCACGGATGCGGCAGACGTGTTCCCGTACCGGTCCACGTTGACGAAGATGTTGTCCATGGCGACATTGAGCTTTTTGCCCAATGCCTGGATGATCCGAATATTGGCCTGATGGGGAATGACCAGATCGATGTCGTTGGTGGTCAGATCGTTGCGGGAAAGGATGTCGTTGCATACGCCGGCCATGGATCTGACCGCGTGTTTGAAGACATCCCGTCCTTCCATCTGGATGAAAAAATCGGGGCCGATACGCTCGCCGCGGACGGCCGGGCATGCCGAACCGCCGCCCTTGACGGTGAGCAGGTCGCCCAGGGAGCCGTCAGCACTGAGGATGACATCCAAAACGTGACCGGGGGGTGTCTCGGTATCCGTGCTCCCGACGATGGCCGCCCCGGCTCCGTCACCAAAGAGAACACAGGTGGTCCGGTCCGTGAAATCCGTACGCGAAGAGATCACCTCGCTGGCCGCCACCAGAACGCGTGCCTCCGGGTGCAGGGAAACAAGGGCCCTTGCCTGTTCCAATCCGTAGAGAAACCCCGAACACGCTGCAAAGACGTCTAGGGCCGGAATCCCGGGGATGCCCAGCTTGTGCTGGAGAACGCACGCCGTGCTAGGGACGTAATAATCCGGCGTGAAGGTCGGAACGATGATGTGCGTGAGATCGGCGGGGGACATGCCGGCATCGGCCAATGCCTTGTGGGCTGCTTCGAAAGCCAGCTCCGAGGCCCCGGTTTCCGGGGGGGCGATGTGCCGGGTCTTGATACCTGTCCGGGACGTTATCCATTCATCACTGGTTTCGATGGTCCGCTCGAGATCCTGATTGGTCAAGATCCGTTCGGGAACATGGAAGCCGAGTCCCATAAGTGTGGTATATCGGGTCATGGAAGGGATACCTGGTTGGAGGAGATTGGGTCGGGCCGTGTAACGCAGGGGTTAGGCCTTGGCACGTTTGCCGAACAGGGCGAGTTCCTTGTTGGCCTTGAGTCCCTCGACCAGGTCGTCATTGGCCTTGCAGGCCACGAATTCGGCGGCCTTTTCTATGGCGATACGGATGGCCCGGACGTTGGATGCTCCGTGACAGACGATGGCGGTGCCGTTGAGCCCCAGCAGATGCGCTCCGCCGTATTCGGCGTAGTCGAGACGCTTGGCCAGTCGTCTAAAGGCCGGCAGGGCCAGAAGACAGCCAAGCCGGAACAGGAAGCTTTTTTTGATCTCCGCCTTGAGAATACTGGAGATGGATTTGGCGACCCCTTCACTGACCTTGAGAACCGCGTTGCCCACGAACCCGTCGCAGACAATCACATCGAAATTGCCCGCAAAAAGATCCCGGCCTTCGGCGTTGCCCACAAAATTCATGGAAGAGTGTTTGAACAGCTTATAGGCTTCCTTGGCCAGGATGTTGCCCTTGCCCTCCTCTTCTCCGATGCTCAGCAGCCCGACTTTGGGGGTGGGTATACCCAGGAGATCCTTGGCCAGAACCTCGGCCATGACCCCGAATTGCACCAGATGGTAGGGCTTGCAGTCAACGTTGCCGCCAACGTCCAGGAAGACCAGGGGGTCTTTTTCCGTGGGCAGGATGGTGGCCAGTGCTGGACGTTCCACGCCCTTGATCCGGCCCAGAACGAACATGCCGCAGGCCAGAGTGGCGCCGGAATTACCCGCGCTGACTACGCCATGGGCCTGTCCCTCCTTGACCATCCGGCAGGCCACATGGATGGATGAATCCTTTTTCCTGCGCAGGACATCGGAGGGTTTGTCCGTCATCCCGACGACTTGTGCGGCGTTGACGACCTGGATGGAGAGCTTGTCGGTCTTGTTCTTGGCAAGCTCTTTACGGATCTCCTCTTCCTGACCGACCAAAAGAAGGGAGATCCCCTTTGCCTGAGCCGCCTCGATCGCGCCCCTGACCACGACTTCGGGTCCAAAGTCGCCGCCCATGGCATCGACCGCTATGCACACGCCGGACGGATGGCTAGGCATCCGCATCCTTGGCTACATAGGTCCGGCCACGGTATTTGCCGCAACCGGGGCAGATGGTGTGGGGCATGGTCGCTTCACCACATTCGCAGTAGATGAAATTGGGCACGTCCACATGGTCGTGGGAACGGCGCATGTTTCTCTTGGACTTGGAGGTTTTCTTCTTGGGTAATGGCATGGTTCCACCTCGTAAAAAGTAATATTGTAATGTAGGGAGTAACTATCCAGGCGTATTTTCCAGAAACGAGAATCCCGGGTGTAAGAAGTCTTAGATATGTGAGAAATGACAGACGGTTAGAATGCATGTCTTCAATTTCTCCAATCCACCAATTTCTTGAAGTTGTTGATCTGCACGCAACGTTACCATTGAGTACTAAAGTGTTGTTGTAACAAAATCCGGTCCGGAATAGTCCTGTCCGGGATCATTTCTTGGAAATTTTCAGATTCCTCAGGACATTGAGCCGGGGGTCGCCGGATTCTCCAGGGCATGTGCAGGTTCCGGTGTTCAGGTTCTGACCACAATGGGGGCAGATGCCCCGGCATGACGGGGAGCACAGCACCTTGTCCGGAAGAGCCATGAGAAATTGTTCCCAGACCAGACCGATGGTATCGAATTCCATGACCCCGCCCTGTTCCCGGACCAGACTGTTTCTTGAAGCCGTGTCCTCGGTGGTCAGGGGTTCGAAGAAATCGAACGGTTCGTCAAGAACAACTTTCGCGTCTTCCAGACAACGACCGCACTCCAGGATAACCGTGCCGTGCAAAGTACCCTGGACGGAGATGCCGTCGTTCGCCGGGATGATCGTGAAGTTGACCCGGACGGGTTTCTCGGATCGGCACTTGAGACCGTAGTCGTCAAAGAGCGCGTTCCAAGTGTCCTGATCTTGAAAAGAAAATTCCCGACCGTTTGCCGGGATGTCATGAAGGGCTGTCCACTGTGTTTGCATGCTTGCCTCGAAGGAGAAGTTTCTATAGTGAGTTCATTTTCAATGTCAAGGATTTTGGGCTTGCTATTTTGGGGCGCTCCGGATAAGAGATCGTCTTTCTTGAAGCCTGCTCGGGATGTTCGCGCTGCTCAATACGTCCCGGAATTTTGTTCCTTATGAAAAATTTCAGAATTACTCCAGGAGGATATAATGTCTAAAGAATGCGCAATCTGCGGGAAAAAGCCCCAGGTCGGAAACAATGTCAGCCACGCACACAACAAGAGCAAACGCCGTTTCATGCCCAATCTTCAGGATGTCCGCGTCCAGCTTCCCTCCGGCGAGGTGAAGAAGGTGTCCGTGTGCACCCGGTGCATCCGCTCCGGTGCGGTGACCAAGCCGGTCGCTAAATAGCATTTTTCCAACGTCCACAAAAAAAAGGCGGCCTGTGAAGGCCGCCTTTTTTTGTGGGCTGTTGAGGAATAGGATGTATGTGCAAAAATATCTATCACATAATTACCCAAAATTTGTAGGGGCGATTCAAGAATCGCCCGTTTTTGCAGCCCCCCGGGAGGGGCTGCAAAAACAATCTTTGGCGTCCTGCATTTGTAACAGTTATTTTTGCGAAAGAGCGTATGACCATGCAACCAGGCCGTACCCGCCAGAAATTTTCTTTCATGTCCGGCCCACGCGGTGATGTCGTCCGCATCAGCCTGCCCCTGGTATTGAGCATGGGGGCGACCACGGTCATGGAGTTCACGGACCGGGTCTTTCTCGGGCGTTACAGCCTGGATGCCCTGGCCGCGGCGGTTCCTTCGGGCCTCATTGTTCTGCTGGTCATGACCATGTTCATCGGTACGGGCGGCTATGTGTCCGTATTCGTGGCACAGTCCACCGGGGCGGGCAGGCTGGACAAGGTGGGCAGGGTGCTCTGGCAGGGGATGTATTTTACCCTGGCGGCTGCGATTGTTCTGGTCCTTTGCAGCTTCATGGGGAACCATGTCTTCGGTCTCATGAACCACAGCCCGGCCCTCAGGGAACTCGAGGTCGGGTATTTTTCCATTCTCTGTCGTTTTGCCGGATTCCATGTTCTGGGGGCGGTGTTCAGCGGATTTTTCATGGGCCTCGGCAGGACACGGCCGGTCATGCTGGTGACCCTGCTGGGGATGTGTCTGAATATTCCTCTGGATTACTGCCTGATAAATGGAGTCTGGCTGTTTCCCGAATGGGGGATGCAGGGGGCGGCAGTGGCCACGGGCACGTCCTGGGTGGTGGTGACGACGATTCTGGGGGGACTCGTGTTTTCGCCCGGTAATGTCCGGGATTTTTCCCTGTTCGCGTCGGTCCGGTTGCATGTCCCCCTGCTCATGCGTTTGGTGCGCTTCGGTTCTCCCAACGGCTTCCAGTTCTTTCTGGACATCTTCGCCTTCACCGTGTTCACGGCCATTGTCGGGCATATCGGGGTGGAGGATCTGGCCGCCACGAATATCGTACTGAACATCAACGGGATCGCCTTCATGCCCCTGATCGGGTTTTCCCTGGGAACGAGCACCCTGGTGGGACAGGCCCTGGGTGCGGGCAGTCCCCGGCGGGCCGAGCGGGTGACCATGGCCAGCCTGCAGATCGCAGCCGTCTATACTCTGTGCGTGGCCGTGCTCTATCTGCTGTTTCCCGGGGAGCTGCTCGCCTTGTTCAAACCGGTGGGATTCACGACCGGTGAGTACGCCCATGTGATGGAAACAGGCAAGGGGCTTTTGTATATCGTGCTCGTTTACCTCGGCTTCGATGTGATGACCTTTGTCTTTGCCGGGACCCTCAAGGGCGCCGGGGATACGGCGTACATTATGAAAGTGACCGCCATTGCCGCCCTGGGGGGTATGCTCGTTCCCCTGAGTTTGGGCATCCTGTGGAAGGGGTACGGAATCTGGTTCGCCTGGTCCTGTGTGCTCTGCTATATCGTTTTTCTGAGTATGAGCATGATGTTTCGATACCGGTTTGGGAAGTGGCGGGAGATGCTGGTTATCGAGTGAAAGGCATGACTTTGGGTTCCCGATATGCTGAGCTTGTATCTGAGCTAAGCAAGGCAAATGTGTTCTTGTACAAGTACCTGGAAGTACGAGGCCGGCGAGGGAGTTCCAAAGCGTCCTGAGCGGGGATACCATCATGCCTATGGTCAGGCAGGCAGGGAGGTTGTGCTGGTGGGGATGGATTTTTCCCGGGAAGCGCGTAATCTCACCGGGTTCGGTTTTGAAAAGGGGTGATGGCAAAGCCTTGCGGCGCGAAGTTTTTCATAAAAAAAGGCGGTCACTGCATGACCGCCTTTTTTTGTGCCGTAGTATCAGGATTTTTTGGCTTTCCTGGACTTGGCATAGATCTCAATTTTGATCAGCCTGCCGTCCAGTCCGCCGCTTTTGATGGCCTTTTTGAAGCTGGTACGGAGGCCGATGGATTTGATGAGTTCCCGGTTGCCGCAATAGATATAGGCGGTGGAGTCCAGGCAGCGTTGTTTGAGGAAATCGCCGATGTCCTGGTAGAATTTTTTGAGTTCCTCTTCCTTGCCCAGGCGGATTCCATAAGGGGGATTGGTGATGATGGTGGTTCCCGAGAGATCAGGGATGGACCGGACGTCTCTGTTGGTCAGCCGTACTTTTCTGGCCGCACCCAGTACGGCCAGATTGGCCGTGGTTGCATCGATGGCCCGGGTATCCCGGTCGTTTCCTGAGACCAGGCCCGGGGGCAGATCGATGATATGACTGTCGGCCTCGGCTTTGACCCGTTGCCAGGTTGTTCGAGAAAACTCCGGCATATGTTCGAACCCGAAATGCTTGCGCAGATAGCCCGCGGGCATCCGTCGGGCGTGCATGATCGCCTCGCAGAGCAGGGTGCCCGACCCGCACATGGGGTCGCACAGGGGCGTTGTCCCGTCCCATCCCGACATGCGGACAACGGCTGCGGCCACGGTCTCCTGCATGGGGGCGTCGACGGATTTGATCCTGTAGCCCCTCCGGTGCAGGGAGCCGCCGGACAGTTCCAGGCTGATGGTTGCGTGATTCTCCCGGATATGCAGGTGGAACCAGATATCAGGGGTCTTGGCATCCACATTGGGGCGTTTGCCGGTGGTGTCCCGGAAAAAGTCCGCAATGGCGTCTTTGAGACACAGGGATGCGTAATGGGAATTGTTGATGGCCGATCCGGAAACATGGCTGAACACGGCAAAGGTCTGATCCACGTTCATGAAATCCGACCAGTTTATGTCACGGGCCCGTTTGTAGAGATATTTGGTGGCGTGGCAGTCGAATGCGCACAGGGGTGCGATGACCCGGGTGATCAGGCGGGACTGGTAGATGATCCGGTAGAGTGCGGGCGTATCGGCATGGAAAAAAAGTCCCCGGAAGGTCTGCGTGACGTCCGCTGCTCCCAGTTCGGTCAGTTCCTCGGCCCCCAGGGGTTCGAGGCCGTCGGCGATCTGGGCGAAATATCGGTTGGTTTTTTGGTAGTCGTAAGTTGGCAAGGGGGAGGGGGGGGTAAGGGTTAAGGGCATGTTTTAGGTTTTAAGGAGGGGGTGAGGATGTGGTCTCAGGGCTGCTCTGTCTTTCCTGGGAACGCCGAGCGTCTGCCCGGCACTGCGTCCACTCACCGATGGGACGCATGGCTGGATGGGGGGCGGGGGACTATGGAGGCGTATCCTTACCCGTTGTTCGAAAGGCCGACCAGACGGTCGGCGTTCCCAGAAGGGATATGATTCCCCAGCGGTTTTTGCAGGGTATTTGGATGGGGCATGCAGCAACATGGGGGGGGTGATGCCGCAAAGGGCACCCGCGAGGGGTGCCCCTACGGGAATCTGTTGGTCAAGCACCACTGGCCAATCGCTGTTCCCCCATCCCCGACGTTTCGCTACTCCTCAGGCAACCCGACCGCTCTCTCCATGCGGGCCAGGGTCTGGTCCCTGCCCAGGGCCTCCATGGTCTCGAACAGGCCCGGGCTGACGGTCTTGCCGGTGAGGGCCACGCGGATGGGCTGGGCGATGGCCTTGAACTTGATTGCTTTTTCCTCGAGATAGGCGGCTGCCACCCCCTCCAGGGATTTCTGGTCAAAGGTGGGCAGGGCGGCAAACCGGGCTTTTAGGTTGGCCAGATGCTCCCGGTGCTCGGGCTTGAGGAATTTTTTGACCGCCTTGGGATCATATCCGATGGCCCCGGCATCCAGGATGAAGAACAGGGCCTGGTCGGCCATTTCCTGCATGGTTTTGGCCCGGGGCTGGTACAGGGGGATGATGGCCTTGAGAGATGCCTTGTCCAGATCGGTATGGCCCATCTTGTCGAAGTGCCAGGCCAGTATCCCGGCCAGACGGTCTGTGTCCGCTTCCTTGATGTAATGGCTGTTCAGCCAGTTGAGCTTGTCCATGTCGAACACGGACGCGGATTTGCCCAGGTGGTCTGTTGAGAAATGTTCGATGAGCTCTTCCACGGAGAATATCTCCTGATCCCCGTGGGACCAGCCCAGTCTGGCCAGATAATTGATCATGGCCTCGGGCAGGTAGCCCATGTCTTTGTACAGCATGACCGATGTGGCACCGTGGCGTTTGGACAGCTTTTTCTTGTCCGGACCGAGGATCATGGGCACATGGCCGAATTTGGGGACATCGAATCCCAGGGCCCTGTACAGGAGGACCTGTTTGGGGGTATTGCTCTCATGGTCGTCCCCGCGGATGATGTGGGTCACCGCCATGAGGGCGTCGTCCACGACCACGGACATGTGGTAGATCGGTCCTCCGTCGGCCCTGCGGATGACGAAGTCGTCCAGTTCCTGGTTGTCCACGGCCACCGACCCCTTGATCAGGTCCTCATAAACGGTTTTGCCCGTCAGGGGGGCCTTGAACCGGACCACCCTGCCCGGACCGGGGCCGAGACCGCGTTCCCGGCAGGTCCCGTCGTACTTGGGCTTTCTGCCTTCTTTGCGGGCCTTGTCGCGCATGGCATCCACCTCTTCGGGGGTGCATCCGCAATAATAGGCGTGGCCGGTCTCCAGGAGCTGGTCCACGTACGTATTATAGATGTCCGTACGTTCGCTCTGGAAATACGGTCCTTCGTCCCAGTCCATGCCCAGCCAGGTCATGCCTTCGAGGATGGCGTCGGTCATCTCCTGGGTGGACCGGGCCCGGTCCGTGTCTTCGATACGCAAAACGAATGTGCCTTTCTGCTGCCGGGCGAGCAGCCAGTTGAACAGGGCGGTACGCGCGCCGCCGATATGCAAAAAGCCTGTGGGGCTCGGGGGGAAGCGGGTGACGAGGGGGGGCATGTTTGAAATCTCCGGGAAAAGATATTTTGGATCTATATAGTACGATAAAAGATATACGATATAGGATGAAGGATGGAATGTTCCAATGCGGGGCACGGGAACGCAGCGGATTGTGAGAAGTTGTTCACGAACCGCCCTGTCAGGCCGGTTCGACCGCCTTGATTTCGGGGATCTCCTTGAGCATGAATTTCTCGATCCCCTGCTTGAGGGTCATCTGGGACATGGGGCAGCCCTTGCATGCTCCCTGGAGGCGGACCTTGACCACACCGTCTTCTGTCAGTTCCACGAATTCCACGTCGCCGCCATCGGCCTGCAGGGCGGGGCGGACCTGGTCCAATACCTGTTGTACTCTATCCTTGAGCTCCATGGTTTCTCCTTGATTGGGTGAAGGGTCGTCCTTAAGGACGGGACAGGAGGGTGTCAACATCAGTCCCCGATGCCCAATCCCGCGAGCACCTTGGCCGGATCCCTGCGTTCAGGGACCGTCTCGTGGGGGATCGCCGCGTTGTTCCAGTCTTCGGAAACATACAGGCCGCAGAAGC
Source organism: Desulfoplanes sp. (assembly GCF_054921335.1). Lineage (NCBI taxonomy): Bacteria > Pseudomonadati > Thermodesulfobacteriota > Desulfovibrionia > Desulfovibrionales > Desulfoplanaceae > Desulfoplanes > Desulfoplanes sp. The sequence continues at coordinate 59,742 of NZ_JBUDSQ010000011.1, forward strand.
AGGCCCCGTACTCTTCGATATCCTTTTTGCGGTATTCGCAGGGACAGAGGATGTCCTTGTCTTTTTCATAATCCCCGGAGGCCAGCCTACAGGGACAGGCCATGTAGCCGTAGCGCTCTTTGTTCACCAGCAGGCTCTCGAGAAGGGCCATGACCATTGCTTTGTCCTTGTTGAAAAAATAGCCCTTGGATTCCTGGAATTTTTTGAGCTGACCGTAAAGTTTTTCAGCGTTCATGAGTCAAGTGCCTCCTTGATTTCATCCTTCTTATACCCAACGATGACCCTGTCCCCGATGCATAGGGTGGGAAAGGAGAGGCTCGGATTAACCTTCTTGATTTCCTCAATGACCTTGGCGCGTTCCTCGCCTTCCAATTTGTCCACGTAACAACACTCATAATCGGCATTGCATGCATCCAGGAATTTCTTGGTGTTCTTGCAATGGATACACGTGGACAGGGCATAGAGCTTGATATTATTGTTCATAGTCCGGCTCCTGTAGCGGTTGCTGTTTGGGTTCGTCGATGCGGACATACTTGTGGAACGCGTAGAAGAAGGCGTGCACGGCGAGGATGAATCCCGCCCTGCCGTCCAGAAAACCCCGTTTGAGCATGTATTGCTTGAAGAATTTGCCCAACCCGTGGGACATCCCCTTTCCCAGAGAGCCAGAGACACCCCGCGCGGCCAGCTCACCTGCGGCCGTCTGGGTGTAGGCGTTGATCTTGGCCAGGTGTTCGGCAAGATCCCTGTACGGATAGTGGATGATGTCACCGGACAGCTCGTCGGTTTTTCCCCGGGGATGGATCTCTTCGTGGGGGAGGATACCCCGGACTTCTACGTCTTCGGGTTTGAACAGCCTGAGCAGATAATCCGGATACCAGCCACTGTGCATGATGAACCGGTCGTAATAAAAGGATCGTCTGGGCAGGAAAAAACCGGCGCAGTCTCCGGGATGCTCGAGTGCTTTTTGTACGCTGGCCCGCAGCTTCGGGGAAAGATATTCGTCCTGATCCAGGGTGATGACCCAGGGGGTAGCCACCTTGGTGAATCCAAATTGGAGCTGGGCGATCATTCCTTCAAAGGGATGGAAGATCACCTCGGCCCCGGCTTCCTGGGCAATGGCCACGGTAGCATCCGTACTCCCCGAATCGATGACCAGAATATGGTCACAGAAATCCAGAGAGGCAAGGGTTTTTTCGAGAAGACGTTCACCATTGAAGGTGCAAATGAGGCCGGTTATGTGTTCGGGCATAGTTTTTTTGGGGATGACTGGGATTGATGATTGATTGATATCCGTAGGGGCAGATTCCATATCTGCCCAATTTTGCCTACGGCAGGTATCGTATCCACCCAGTTTTACCCATGTCGGTATTGTTCGGTATCGTATTCCGTAGGGGCAGATTCCATATCTGCCCTTTTCGGTATTGGGTCCCCCCCAAAGGCGGTCCCCC